>CAZBFW010000015.1:0-16774 GCA_964491135.1 uncultured Phycisphaeraceae bacterium
GAACGGCCGAACCGTGCGAGACGGGCCTGAACGTCGTGAGGATTCGGACCGATGACGCGAACGGCGCTGGTCGTGTGCATGACTGCGACGGCGGGCATGGGGATGCCGGTGTTGTCCGCTGACCACGCGACCCCCCTGCTTGTGGCGGACTTTGAGGGCGGCGTCGAATCGACGCTGGGAGGCTACTTCCAGTGCATCGGCGGCGCTCCGACCGCGGTCAGTGATCGCATCGCTGCATTGGGCGCGCCGGAGGTCCGGAGTTGGCGGATCGACGTTCAGGCCTCTGCCCCGTCCGGCGGGGTCGGCGGCGTGATTCCTCTTTTTGACAACCGGCAGGGAGTGACGCCGCGGCCGCTCGATGTGTCTGCGGTGCCTCATCTACTTCTGCGGATGCTCGGGGAGCCGGGGGCTCGGCGGGTGCGGGTGGAGGTGGTCCACGGCCCGTTTGACGGGCTGGAGCGCGTCGGGATCGAGGTCGGCCGGCTGGCGGGGACGGAGCTGAACGGCACGTCCTGGTCAACGCACGTGTTCCCGCTGCCGCCCGATGTACTGGGACCGCCCGGCGTCGGGGCCGTTCGGGTGCTGCTGGAGGGATCGGGCGCGGGTTGGGTGGCGGTCGACCAGGCGGCCTTCTGTTCCTCGTCCGAGGGATCTGCGGTGCCGGCCACCGCGGCGCCAGCGGCTCACCCGCTGCGAAAGGCGATGTGGGTGTGGGAGACTGCCCGCATTCTCCCGGACCCGGTCCAGCGAGAGGCACTGGTGTCCTTCTGCCGGCGAAACGGCGTGACGGACCTGTTCTGCCAGGTTCCGTACGACTACAAGGACGACACGATCGTGCTGCACCACGCGGCGGAGCAGCGCAGCTTCAATGCCGCGGCGCGGGCGGCCGGTGTGGCGGTGCATGCCCTGGACGGAGCGCCCGATTTCGTCTTCGCCCGCAACCATGGAAGGTTGTTCAAGCTGCTGGATGTTCTTGACGGCTTCAACCGCGGAGGTGGCCCGGAAACCCGCTATGCGGGGGTTCACATGGACAACGAGCCGTACGTGCTGCCCGAGTGGAAGGACCCGGCGGCACGGCGTGCGCTGCTGGGGGATTTCATCACGTTGAATCGGGAACTGCGTCGACGGTGCGAAGCGGCCGGCATGGTCTACGGCGTGGACATTCCGTTCTGGTGGGATTCGTCCGACGCCGCGGGGAAGGCCGTCTTCACGGTGTCGGGGCCGGAGGGTGACGTGCCGCTGCTGGAGGCGTTGTTTCCGCTGATTCAGAACGTGGGGATCATGTCGTACCGGGAGCGGGTGACCGGCGTGAACGGCGTGGTCGCATGCTGCCGGACGGAGTTCGAGCTGGGGCATCGGCTGGGCGTGCCCGTGTTCGCAGCCGTCGAACTGGGAACGGGGCCGCTGGTGGAGAAGGGAATTACGTTCGGCTGCTATCCGCGAAGCTACTTTGCCGGGCAGTTGGAGACGCTGGAATACGTGCTGGCCCGAACGGTCGGATGCGCGGGCCTGGCCATTCATGCCTACGAGTACTATCGCACGATGGAGGAAAACCCATGAGAGGTCGAGTTGCTGTCGGACCGTTGCGAACAGGCCAGTCCGCGTTCACTCTGATCGAACTTCTCGTCGTGGTATCGATCATTGCGCTGCTGATATCGATTCTGCTGCCCTCTCTGCGAAAGGCCCGTGACCAGGCCAAGGACGTGTCGTGCAAGGCCAATCTTCGCAGCATGGGCCAGGCGTTCGTCCAGTACGCGGACAAGTACAGCGGGGTGTGGCCCGCGCCCGTCGACTCGCTCGCGACGCAGAACCGCTGGCCCCGAATGTTCTTCGACGGGAAGATCATCGACCAGGGACTGAACGCGTACGACGACGACGGTGCGTCCATCCGGGACAGCGGCGCGTCGGTCTTCCTGTGCCCGGCCGAGAAGGCGCCGAGGGCCATCCGCAACTGGAACGGCACGACACACACGGTGGATCGCGTGGAGATCGGGGGCAGCTACGCGTACAACGAGGAAATCCAGCGCCCGGGGCCAACGGACGAGATCCAGCGCGGCCGGATCAGCCCGCCGCCGCCGCTGCCGGGATTCATCCAGAAGGTCGACTTCTGCAAGCGGCCCAGCGCCGTTATCGGACTGATGGACAACCATAATCCCATCACGAGCGTGTCCGACCCGGGGTGGCGGTATAATCGGGAGAACTTCTTCAACGGGTATCGCCAGATAGACGGCAGTCCGGCGCCCAAGACGCAGGCAAATCGTCGCATCATCGGGAACCGTCACGGTGGGCGGCTGAATGCGATGGCGATGGACACGCACGTGGCATCGCGGCGCCCCATGGACGTGCGATACGACGAAGTGAGTTGGTTCCGATGGACGGACGGGCAGAGCCTGCCCCCCGGCGGACGGTGACATCCATCAGCGGTGCGCCTCCGCAAGAGACGCGGTTGTGGGAGTAATGAGGCGCTCAATGAGCAGACACGGATGGGGCGCCTACCGGGCACTGGCCTGGATCGGCGCAGTGGTTGCAGGGGCAGTCCCCGTCGGGGCGGACGAGATTCTTGCCGATTTCAATTCGGCTGTTGTGGGGAGCTACAATCCGCGAGCGAACTGGAGTGCGTTCGGCGCCGGAACCATTGACCGCGGGGTGACGGCCGACGGATCGGTCGGCCGCGGCGCGTATCATGCGGTCGACTGGGCCTCGTCCACCTGGGGCATCGGCGACATTGCCACCGACGTGGTGGACCTGAGCGGCTTCGCGGCCGTGCGGGTCGATGCACGGATGGTGGGGCTGGCGGGTCACGCGGGAACGCCCAAGCTTCGCTTTGCCCTGGACCTGCCCGGCGATACGGAGTTCTCCAGCGCGAGCGTGACGCTCGGAAGCACGTATGCGACGTACGAGTTCGACCTCTCAACACTGACGTGCACCGCCGGGTCCGGATCGCTGGATCTGGCGGCCGGCATCCCAAAACTGATCGCGGACAAGAACGGCCAGGGGGGCTCCGCCCGCCTCGATTTCGACGAGATTGTCGCCGTGTCCGGTGGCGGCGGCGGCTACACACTGACGCCCGTCACTCTGCGCCCGCCGCCGGACGGGGACGCCGTCCGGGCGATGTGGTTCTATGCGGGCAGTACGTTTGAGAGCCAGTCCGCCTCGCAGGCGGTGCTGGATTTCTGCGCCCGGGGGGGCGTCAACCGCGTCTACTGCGGTGCATACGGCGTCTGGGCCCTGGGCAGTGACGAGGCGAAGGGAAATCTGCGAACGTTCATCTCCGCCTGTCACGACAGCGGCATTCGGATCGAGGCCCTGCTGGACGGTACGGACTGGCAGGACCGTCCGGACCTGGTCCGGCTGAGAATTGATCAGATCCTTGCTCTGCATGCGGTTACGCCGGGCGACGCCACCGACGATTTCGACGCGATCCACTTCGACATTGAGTTCTGGCTTCACTCCACGTGGGGCGGGACGGAATCGCAGCGGCAACAGGTGGCGAAGAACTACTTTGACAACGTGCTCGTGAACGCGCGGACACACATGGATGAGAACGGCGCGTCCGGCGTGGGCATCGCCGTGGATCTCTCCACCCATTTCGACACAACCGGCATGCTTCCGTCTCCGTTCGCGTACGGGGGAGTGACGCAGTATTTCCTGGAGCACACGCTCGACCTGGTCGACGACGTCGTGCTGATGAGCTACTACGACACCGCGACGGCCCTGGCAAACGTGACGATCCCCGAACTGGACATGGCTGCGGGCAAGGGCCGGCAGATCCAGCTTGGTGCGGACATCCACCACGTGCCGCCGGAGTTGCCCGTCAACAGCTTCGCAGACGACGATCCGACGCCCAATGCGGCGATGACGATGACCCTGGAGGAGTTCCATGCGCGCCTGAGTGCCGCTCGGCTGGCTGCGCTGGACGGGTTCAGCGTGTTCGAATACGAGAGCTGGGCGAGCTATGCTCCCGACCCGGGCAACATCGCCGACTGGGACGGTGACGGTGACGTGGGGGCAAGCGATTACGCGTCGTGGGCCGCGCACCTGGCCGGTCCCGGCATCGAGGTGCAGGGCGTGGCGAGAGACGCCGACCTGACCGGCGACGGGAACGTTGATCTTGCCGATTGGGCCGTCCTGGCCGTCTGCTTCACGGGGGAAGACGCGGGCGATCCCGTGCCTCCAGGATGTGATCGCTGATGCACTGGCTCGACTGGTCGATCATCGCCCTGTACGTGGTGGTCGTGACGGCCATCGGGATCGCCTTCATCAAGCGGGCCAGCGGCAGCGTCGCGGAGTATTTCGTGGCGGGCCGCAACCTGCCCTGGTGGCTGGCGGGAACGTCGCTGGTGGCCACCTCTTTTGCAGCGGACACGCCGTTGTTCGTGGCGGGCCTCGTCGCAACCAAGGGAATTGCCGGCAACTGGCTCTGGTGGAACCAGGCGGTCGCGTGGGCGCTGGCCGTCGTGTTTTTTGCCCGGCTCTGGCGGCGGGCCGGGTTGACGACCGACGCGGAGCTCATCGAGCTTCGCTATTCCGGTCGGGCGGCGAGCTTCCTCCGCGGTTTCAAGGCCGTCTACACCTCGCTCATCTTCAGCACGTGTACGCTGGCGTGGGTCATGCTGGCCATGCAGAAGATCGTCACCGCGACGCTCGGGCGTCCGGCCTGGGCGGAGTCTCTGCAGGCGAGCGTGGAAGCGTCGCTGGGCGCCGCGCCCGGGTCCATCGACGTGTGGAAGTGGATCGTGTTGTTGTCGCTTTTCGGCATCGCCACGCTGTACACGGTGCTTTCCGGATTCTGGGGAATCGTGGTCACCGACCTTTTCCAGTTTGCCATCGCGATGGTTGGGGCGGTTATCTTCGCGGTGATGGCGGCCCAGTCGGTCGGCGGCATGGAGGACATTAAGCTTCGGCTGCTGGAGCAGTTCGGATCGGAGCGGGTCGGGGAAGCCATCAGCTTCTTCCCCAATTTCTTCCCGGCAACGGATTCGTCCTGGAAGCCGATCACTACGTTTGCCGTGTTTCTGGGAATCCTGTGGTGGGGTGACTGCGGTGGCTTTGCGGCCCAACGCATGTTCAGCACACGATCGGAGAGAGACTGCATCCTCACTGCGATCTGGTACAGCATTGCCCATTTTGCGCTGCGGCCCTGGCCGTGGATCGTGGTGGGGCTGGTTGCTTTCCTGTATTACCCGGGCCTCGAAGATCCCGAGTCGGGCTACCCCAGGCTCTTGATGGAACTCCTGCCGGCGGGCATTCGGGGGATTCTGATCGCTTCCCTGCTGGCCGCTTTCATGTCCACGGTGGACACGCATCTGAACTGGAACGCGTCCTACTTCGTGACGGACATCTACCGTCGGTTCCTTGTGCCGTCCGCAAGCGAGAAGCAGAGCGTTCGCGTGGCCCGCGTGTCGGTGCTGGTGTACGCGGCGCTGGCGATCGTGGTTGCCTACTACATGACCAGCATCGAGAAGGCCGTCGTTGTTCTCTTCAATCTTCAGGCCGGCATCGGAATGGTGCTGATGCTGCGCTGGCTGTGGTGGCGGGTGAATGCGTGGTCGGAGATATCGGCCATGGTCGCGTCCCTGGTCGTGACGACGACCGTGCATTATCTTGACGCTCGTTGGAAGCTTGAGCTGTATGACGCCCAGAAGATCCTGATTACCGTTGGCGTTTGCACCCCCATTTGGATTCTGGCGACGTTCCTTACTTCGCCGACCCATCCGGCCAAGCTGGAAGCGTTCTACCGGCGGATACGCCCCGTTGCATACCTGTGGGGGCCGGTGGCCCGGGCCTGCCCGGACGTGCCACGGGACCGGGGCGTGGCGGGCGTGGTCGTCCTGTGGCTGGGCAGCGCGCTGGCCCTGTACGCTGTCATGTTCTTCGTGGGAAAGCTCGTTCTGCTCGAATACCGCGACGCGCTGCTGGCCGGGGGTGTGGCTCTTCTCGCGTGTATGCTCGTTTGGCGCTGTGCCCGCAAGCGGTCGCCGGCACGCGAGGACGGGTTCGTGTTGGATGCGGAATGACGCGGGCTAGAACGGCGAGCGCGGGTCCAGCTCGGCAGCGCGGATATCCACCTGGTCCTCGTCGCTCTCCAAACGGATGACGGTCGTGTCCACGGCTGCGCTGTCGGGGGCTGCGGCCTGCCGCGCGATCTGATTCGGGATCACCACGCGCAGAGCGGCCTCGCCGACCTGGAGACGGTCTCCGGAGTAGATGGGGGCAAAGGTCACCTGCTTGTCATTGACCTGAAGGCCGTTACTGCTGAGCAGGTCAAACACCGATGGCTGCCCCATATACGTGGCGATCAGCGCGTGGGCCCGGGATGCCTGCGGGTGCTGAACCAGAACGTCACACCCCGACTTGCGTCCGATCACACATACGTCTCGCCGAAGCCTGGTGAGCTGCCCGTTGTCCGCAACCTGCAGCGCCACGGTCTGCGTGGGCTCGAGGTCGAGGAGGCTGGCATCGTCGGCTCCGTCTCCCAGGGATCGTTCCTGGATGTGTACGGCCAGCTCCCACTGTGCGATCTTCAGCACGTCGCCGTCATCCAGGCGCTCGCACTCCAGGGGAAGATCATTGAGGTACGTCTTCGTGTCGGTCACCAGGTCACGGGCGAACACGACGGCGCCGGTGTTCACCACGGCGCAGTGGACCGCGGCCACGCCCCGGTGATTCAGCGCCACCTTGCATCCCGGACGAGATCCGATCAGGGAGAGGATTCGGCGCAGCCGGATGGTTGCCCCCTCGCCGGGACCCCGCAAGACCGATAGCCGCACCTTGGGTGCGTTTTCGGATGCCAGCGGGAACTGGCAGGGGATGTCAGTACCTTCGCTCATGGTCGCCCGGTCCGGCGAGACTGCCCCATGTGCACCGTCGCATCAGAAAACCGGCATTTTCGCCGTCGAAGACGGGAGTTGCGCCTCACTGGAGTGTACGGTCCTAAGGCCAGCGAGTCCAGCCAACCCCGCCGGCCTGGGGTGCCGGCCGGGCCGATATGCAGGCCCCCCGGCATGAACCCGAGGGGACAGGGCTAGTGGCCCGCCGGGATGCCCCCCTTATGCGGATCGCAGGCCCCGGTGACCTCGCCACCCTGCACGACTATGGCCTGGACGATCCCTGTGCCCTTCCTATCGGAAACCCTGTGGCCGAACTTTTTCAGCCCGATAACGATCTCCTCCGAAACGGCCGAGCTGAACTGGATCTCGTCGGGCATCCACTGGTGGTGCAGGCGGGGAGCGACCATGGCCTCCTCCAGGGTCTGCCGTCCGTCCAGCACGCCGATCAGCACGTTGAGGACCGACGTGATGATTTTCGGGCCGCCGGAGCCCCCGATCAGCAGGTGCGGCTTGCCGTCCCGGAGCACAATGGTGGGGCTCATGCTCGACAGGGGACGCTTGCTTGGCGTTACCTCGTTTTGGGTGGACTGACGCAGGCCAAAGGCGTTGGCTTCGCCGGGGATGGCCGTGAAGTCGTCCATTTCGTTGTTCAGGATCAGGCCCCATTCGTCCACGGCGGCCAGCGACCCGAACCGCGTGTTGATCGTCTCCGTGCTCACCACGCAGTTGCCCCATCGGTCAATCACGCAAAAGTGGGACGTGCCGGCGTCATCAGGGATCTGGGCCGCCCCGTACGCGTCGGCTTGCCTGACGGCGTCGGGCTGGATCCGGGCGGCCAGCGTGCGGGCGTACGCCTTGGACAGAAGATACGCCGTCGGCACGGCCGCGAAATCCGCATCCCCGAGCCAGCGGGCGCGGTCGGCGAAGGCGTGTTTCATGGCCTCGGCCAGGTAATGGTGAGCCACGATCGGGTCGGCCCGCCGCAGATGCGGCATGTCCACCGTCTCCAGAATGTTGAGGGTCTCGGCGATCGCGAGACCGCCGGAAGAGGGCGGGGGCATCAACAGCAGTTCGTACTCGCGATAGGTGCTGCGGAGGGGTTCGCGATATCGCACCGCGTATCCCCGCAGATCGGCGGCCGTGATGACGCCGCCCCGGGCGGCCATCGTCTTGTCCAGAGCCTCAGCCGGCGGTCCCTTGTAGAGGAAGTCCGGCCCTTGGTCGGCGATCCCTTCCAGCAGCCGGGCGAGTTCGGGCTGGTGAAGCTGCTCACCCACGGTCCAGGGCCGGCCTTCTCGGAGATGGCGGCGATACACAAAACCGCACGTCTCCTTCAGCACGGGGTATTTCTCAAAGATCCGGGCGGCGTTATCCGTGTCGTCGACGTAGGTCTGGTCGACCGCGAAACCGTCGCGCGCGAGACGGATGGCCGGTTGGAGAAGCCTGGACAGGGGCAGCGTGCCATGGCGGGCCAGCAACTCCGCCCGTCCCCGCAGCAGACCGGGCACGGCGGCGGCCAGATAGCCGTATTGGCTGGGCGGTGGTCCCTGGGGGTCCCGGGCGGCCGCCCGAACGAACATGTCTGCCGTGGACGCAGCCGGCGCCGTCTCGCGAAAATCGGCAACCACCACGCGCCCATCCGCGAATCGGGCCATGAGGAACCCGCCGCCGCCAAGCCCGGTGCTCTCCGGTCGCGTGACCGCCAGAGCGAACGAAACGGCCGTCGCCGCGTCCATGGCGTTTCCACCGGCCTTGAGGACTTCCAAGCCTGCCGCCGAGGCATACGGCGAGTCGGCGGCTACCATGGCTTCTCGCCCGGTGGCCACCCAGTCCGGCGAGGCGGCGGGTACCTGCGGCGGGACGATCAGGCAGGCCAGGGCAGCCACTCCGCTCCAACGATGGTCGGCAACGCAGACACGCATGACAGGCATCCTCCGCACAAATGGGGGCGTTGTTAGCAGTGTAATGCGGACCTGTCGGGTGACCAAGCGGCGGGGTTTCCCTGCGCGGGGGTCGGCGGGATAATCCAGGTGATGGCTGATACGGATACGTCAACGGAATTGGCCGGGTCCGACGGCGAGCGATACCTGATTCTCGGTACCGCCGGCCACATCGACCATGGCAAGACTACGCTTGTGCAAGCCCTGACCGGCACCAACACGGACCGCCTGCCCGAAGAGAAGCGGCGGGGCATGACCATCGAGTTGGGGTTTGCCGAGCTTGCGATCGGCCGGTTCCGCTTCGGCGTGGTGGACGTTCCCGGGCACGAGCGATTCGTGCGAACGATGGTCAGCGGGGCAACGGGCATTGACCTGGCGCTGCTGGTGGTGGCGGCCGACGATTCCGTCATGCCGCAGACGGCGGAGCACCTGGACATCCTGACGCTGCTGAACGTGCGGACCGGCGTGGTAGCGGTTACGAAGACCGATCTGGTCGAACCGGACCTCGTTGAGTTGGTGGAGCAGGAGCTGCTTGAGACGCTGGCCCACACGGTCCTGAAGGACGCGCCCATCGTGCCCGTATCCGCTGTGACGGGGGCGGGCATGGAGGCGTTGAAGAAGGCCCTGGTCGACGTGGCGGAGCGGATTCCGGCGCGGGAGGCACACGTCCCGTTTCACATGGCGCTGGATCGCGTGTTTACGGTCCAGGGGCGGGGGACCGTCGTGACCGGGTCCGTGCTGCGCGGCCATGTCTCGGCAGGCGAATCCCTGGAGGTCTGGCCTCACGGCACAGTCTGCAAGGTTCGCGACATGCAGACGCACGGGCGACATGCCGACCGGCTGGAACGGGGCCAGCGCGCCGCGTTGAACCTGATCGGGGCGGAACGAGAGAGCCTGGAACGGGGCTGTGCCCTGGCCACGCCCGGGTATCTGGGGCCCTCGCGGATTCTCGATGTACGCCTGACGTGTCTGTCGTCGTGCCCACGGCCGATTCGGGCTTCGAGCCGCGTTCGTCTGTGTCTCGGAACGCAGGAGTTGCTGGTTCGGGTTGTCCCGCTGGAACCGGGTCCCCTGGCGCCCGGGGCAACCGGGTACGTTCAGATCCGGGCAGGAGAACCCACGGTCGCGGCACACGGGCAGCGTTTCATCATACGGGACGAGTCTGCGACCCGGACCATCGGGGGCGGAGTCGTGCTTCGGTGCTGCGCCCGTCGCTGGATGGCGGACCGGGAGGCGGAAAGAGCCGGTCTGGCCGCCCTGGACTCGCCGGACGGGCTTGTGCGATTGGCGGAGGTGTTGCGGTTCTGGGGGTTCCATCCGCCCGCGGATCTGGCCCTGTGTGCCCAGGCAGGCGTGGAACCGGCCGACCTGCCCGGCCTGTGCGCGGCGTTGGATGCGCAGGGTCTGCGGCTCAGCCTGGACGGCGGCCCGCGCCGCGTGTCGGCGGCCGGTGTGGACGCGTTCCTGGAACGGGCGGCTCGCTGGCTTGATCGGTACCACAAGGCCCGTCCCGATACGCCGGGCTGCCGCCTGGACGCATTTCTCGGCTGGCTGGATCGAAAAAGCGAGAAGGGATTGGGCCGGTCGCTGCTGGATCGTCTGGTGAAGCAGGGACGAGTGAAGCTGCTGGGCCAGTACGTGTGCCGCCCCGAGTTTGCGCCTGAGCTGTCGGCCCAGGACGAGAAGGTTCTCAGCGCGATGGTGGCCGAATATCATGCGGCTGCGTTTCAGCCGCCGGCGCTGGATGGGTTGAAGGTCGCCAAAGAGGCGACTCGCCAGCGCCTGCTGCGTCTGGTCAAGGTGGCACAAGCATTCAACCAGCTCATCGAAGTGCAGACCGGCTTGTATCTGCACGCCGACCGCGAACGGGAGCTGCGGGATGCGGTGCGAAAGCTCGCGGGGGCGGGGCCGGGCGTTACGGTTTCGCAGCTTCGCGAGCACCTGGGGTCGAGCCGGAAATACATGGTGCCGATCGTCGAGTACCTGGATCGCGTGGGGTTCACCCGGCGGGAGGGCGACCTGCGCTTTGTCAATGAGGAGCAAGCGCAATGACTCCGGAGCAACAGGAACGATTGCGATCGATTCCGTCCGTGGCGGACCTCCTCAACACGGAGGCCGTGCAGCGCTGGCTGGAGCATGCGTCTCGGTCGGCCGTGGTCCGTGCGATTCGTGACGCCGTGGAGCGCGTTCGGGCGCGCATTCTGGCCGGAGACCGGGACGAGCCGGTCGACGCGAATACGGTGCTGCTGACGGCGGAGGACCTGCTCTGGGAACGCCTGATTCCGCCGGTGCGGCGGGTCATTAACGCGACCGGGGTCGTGCTGCATACGGGTCTCGGCCGCGCGCCGCTCTGCGAGGCGGCCATTGAGGCGATCAGCGACGCGGCGGCGGGGTACTGCACCTTGGAGTACGATCTGGACAGCGGCTCGCGCGGCAGCCGGACACGAAAACTCGCCGAGCTCATCTGCGAGGTGACCGGGGCCGAGGCCGCGACCGTCGTGAACAACAACGCGGCGGCCACCCTGTTGATTTTGAATACGTTTGCACGGGACCGGGAGGTAATTGTGTCCCGCGGGCAGCTGGTGGAGATCGGTGGGTCGTACCGGCTCCCGTCCATCATGACGGCCAGCGGCGCGATTTTGCGGGAGGTCGGCACGACAAACCGAACGCATCTGGGCGATTATGAGGATGCCATCAACGATCGCACGGCGTTGCTGATGCGGGTGCATACCAGCAACTTCCGCGTGACCGGGTTCGTCCACACGACACCGCTGGAGCAGATTGTGAAGCTCGCCCATCGCGTGGGGCTGCTGGCCCTGGACGACCTGGGCAGCGGGGCGCTCTTCGATCTGGCCGCGTTGGGCCTGCCGGGCGAGCCCTATGTGGGGGAGTCTCTTGCGGCGGGTGCGGACCTCGTTTGTTTCTCCGGTGACAAGCTGCTGGGCGGGCCGCAGGCCGGGCTCATTCTGGGGCGGCGCGACCTGATCGAGAGAATCGAGGCCAACCCGCTGGCCCGGTGCTGCCGCGTGGACAAGATGACGTTGCTGGCCCTGGAAGCCACGCTGCGGCACTACGACGACCCCGCGGAGGCCCGGCGGGCGATTCCAACGCTGGCCATGCTCGATCTCGACACGGACGCGCTGGCCGATCGCGCTCGATCGCTGTGCGAGCTGTTCCAGCAGGCCGTGCCCGCGGAGCACTTCTACGTGTGTTCGGACGTGTCTTGCGCGGGCGGGGGGTCGCTGCCCGGTCGGGAGTTGCCGACAGTGGTCGTCCAGTGGCGTCCCGGGCGACGAAGCGTGGATGCCGTGCTCACGGCGTTGCGCCACACCGAGATTCCGGTGATCGCTCGGGTTCGGGACGACGGAATCTGTTTCGACCCCCGGACGATTCAGGAAGACGAGTACGAGGACCTGGTGGCGGCGGTCGCGTCCGCGGCGTTCGCCGACGACGGCGAGGCGAAGCTTCGCGTGCTGCCGCCGTCGTGATCATGCCACGCGGGCACGGCGTCAGGGGGCGGCGGGGGCGAGCTGGCGCTCTTGCGTCTCGACTCGCTGGCGGGCGGCCTCCAGCAGGGCCGCGATCTGAGTGTCCTTCGGACTCATCTTTGCTGCTTCTGCGAGGTGCGGAATGGCGTCACCCGGGCGCCCGGCGCGAAGCAGCAGTTGCCCCAGTCGACGGCGGGCCATGAGGAAGTCAGGCTCCAGTTCTACGGCTCTTTGATACTCGGTTACGGCGGCTTCCGTCTGCTCCGATCGCTCCAGGGCGTCGCCCAGCAGCAACCGGAAGGCGGCGTTGTCGGGGTCGATCTCAACGGCCTGTCTGAAATAACTCATAGCCTCGTCTCCTCGATTCAGCTGTTGAAGAGTTGAGCCGATGTTGGCCAGCACGACGCCTCGCTGTCCGCCCGTCTGCAGTTCCAAGGCTTTCCGGAAATCCGCAAGCGCCTGTTCAAGCCGTGTCACACGTTCGTGGGCGACCTGTTCGTCCGCCTGGGCAGCCGGGACTCTCAGGTCGCTTCTGTACCACGCGAGATACGGGGCTAACGTCTCGATCGTGAATTCGGCTCGTTTCTGGTAGGCCACCCAAGAGGCCGGGTTCTTCTCGATCGTGTCATCGCACAGGGCCAAGGGATTTGCGAAGACCTGCGTCCGTTGCCACGTCAGGTACCAGCACAACGCGATAAACAGAAGCGCCAACTCACGCACGCCGGCCTTGGAACGCCCGGCCGCCGGATCGGGCTGGAAGAAACCGGCACGCCGCAACGCGACGGCCACCACGTGTACCGCCAGGCCGACGAGTCCGATCAGCGGGAGGTACGCGAAGTGGTCGGCCACCAGGGCGTGTTGGTGATAATAGATGTCGAAAAACCCCATGACGGGAAACAGGGCGATCAGAAACGTCCCAACCCCCAGCAGTGCCGGCCGCCCCCAGGTCTTCCGTTTGGCGATCAGGACGGCCAGGACGATCAGAATGACGGCGTGGGGCGCGTAGGTTGTCAGCGCGGCGGGGTTGATGCTCCACTGGGGGTAGAGGAAGCAGAGGTTCACCGGGGCGAAGACCTTGCGTGCAAAGAACGCCACAATCCAGCCCGCGCGGGCGAAGCGCTCCGCAAAACCAACGGCGTACTCCGGACCTGCAGCACCGGTGTGCGTGCTTTCGTACCAAACCGTCAGAGCCGCCATGGCCCCGGCCATCACGAAGAACGGGAGGGACTCCAGGAGCTTGCGGACGTTGAGCACGCGGGCATGCCACCAGTAGAGCAGGAGAATGGCGGGCAGCACCACGGTGGACGCCTTGCTCAGCAGAGCGAGGGCGAACAGGGGCATGGCCAGGCAATAGTACGCGGGTTTCCTGAGGTCGTGGTGGTGCAACAGTGCTGCGAATGCCAGCAGGAAGAACAATCCGGACAAAACGTTCTTGCGTTCGTAAATCCACGCCACGGACTCGACGTTGAGCGGATGCAGCGCGAACAGCATCGCCGCCACGATCGCGCCCAGCACTCCCACGCGGCGAAAGATCCCAAACAGCAGCAGGGCGTTGGCGATGTGGAGAAGCACGTTCACCACGCGGTACCCGAAGGGATTGTTGCCCCACAGCCGCTGCTCGATCCAGTACGTCGTGTAGACCAGGGGTTGATACTGCTCAGTTTCGGTGGAGAACCAGATACGACGCAGGCCTCCGGCTTCCGTTAACAGGCGATTCCGCTGCACGACACTCACGTCGTCCATCAGAAACGTGCCCTGCAAGGAGGGCAAATAGGCGGCCAGAACCAGCAACGCCATGCCGGCAATCAATCGCCCATTAGACTTCCAGCTTCCGCGCGGGCCTGTGGGCGGGAGCCCTGAAGGGGGGACGGAAGAAGACCCGCCGGCAGGGTGCATGTCGCCCATTGTCACGTCGTTCTCTCCATAACGGAGGCCGTCCGGCTGCGCCCGTGCGGTCGGTCCGGGCACTCCTACGAGTCAGTTGCTTGTTCCCCCGGGCACGGCCGGCCTGGGCTTCAGGGGCTCGGCCCGCTGGATTTCGATGCGCTTCGCCGTGAACACCAGGTCGTCGCCGGAGCGTTCGATGAGGACCTCTCCTCGCGCCCGTTCTCCGACGCGGATGTCCTCCAAACGGGCCAGGACGCCGTTGATCATGACTTCCGTGGCGTCGTTGATGCCGACCTTCTGCTCACGCTCCGTCTTCTGCTTCTCAGCATAATAGCGGACCGTCATCTCCCGGCCGGCCGGATCGATCTTCTCAATCACGCCGTCCAGTACCCTGGCCGTGGGCTCGTCCGGCTTGTCGCGACAACCCCCGGCCGACAGGACGATACACGCGAGGCACAGAAGGCACGGTGCGTAGACCCGTGGCATTCGCATCATGGTCAGGTTGTCTTCCTGTGACTTGAGACGCTGCAAATTCCGATACCACCCTATCCCACGCCAAGTACGGGGGGAAGTGTACCCCCAACGCGAGACGGGGGCAACGGGGCGGCCGTGCCTTTCGGGGTGTGGTGAATTTCCCGGCCGGCCGGATCGGCATCTCTTGAAAACGGCTGCGGCAGGCCGTACCCTTCGCGCGGAGGTTGTGTGGTATGCGTGTGCTTTCCGGAATCCAGTCAAGCGGCAAGCTCCATTTGGGCAACTACTTGGGCGCCATAAGCCAGCACATCGAGCTGCAGGAGCAGCACGAGTGCCTCTTCTTCATCGCGAACTACCACGCCCTGACCACCGTCCGAGACGCGGCCGCACTGCGCCAGCGGACCCTGGACGTGGCCCTGGATTATCTGGCCCTGGGGCTGGACCCCGCCCGGGCCGCCCTGTTTCGCCAGTCGGACGTGCCCGAGGTATGCGAGTTGGCCTGGATCCTGGCCACCGTCACCAACGAGAGCCTGATGCGCCGCGCCCATTCCTACAAGGACAAGACGGCCAAGGGCATCGAGCCGACCATGGGCCTGATGTCCTACCCGATCCTCATGGCGGCCGACATCCTGATCTACCGGAGCCACCTGGTGCCGGTGGGCAAGGACCAGGTCCAGCACATCGAGATGACCCAGGACATCGCCGCCCGGTTCAACTCCGCGTTCAACTGCGATGTCCTGATCCGCCCCGAGGCCAAGCTGAACCGCGCTCCGCTGGTGCCCGGCGTGGACGGTGAGAAGATGTCCAAGAGCTACGGGAACACCATCGACCTGTTCGACGAGCCTTCGGCGATCCGCAAGCGGATCATGAGCATGAAGACGGACAGCACGCCCGTCGACGAGCCCAAGAACCCGGACCGGTGCAACGTGTACGCCATCTACAGCCTCCTGGCCCGGCCGGAGGAGACAGCCGAGGTCGAGGCGGCCTACCGCAAGGGGGGCATGGGGTACGGCGAAGTGAAGAGGCGGCTGTTCGAGGTCTATGAACGCACCCTCGGGCCGGCTCGGGAGCGACGGGCCGTCCTGGCCGCGGACCTGGACCGCGTGGAGGACATTCTGCTGGACGGAGCGAGGCGGGCCCGCCGCATCGCCTGTGAGGTCATGGAAGAGGTTCGGAAAGTGACGGGAATCGTGGTTGGCGGGAACAGAACGGCGTGAAGGACTACCGCGTCGAACTTGACGTCTACAACGGGCCGCTCGATTTGCTCCTGTTTCTCATCCGACGGGACGAGGTGGAGATTCACGATATCCCCATTGCCCGCATCACGGAGCAATATGTCGCCTATGTGCAGATGATCGAGCAGTTCGACCCCAACGCGGCAGGGGACTTCCTGGTCATGGCCGCCACGCTCATGGAGATCAAGTCGCGGATGCTCCTGCCCCGGCCGCCGGCGATCGAGGAGGAGGAGGAAGAGGACTTCAGCGATCCGCGGATTGAGCTGGTCCGTCAGCTCCTGGAATACAAGAAATTCAAGGACGCCGCCAACCAACTGGGCGTTGCCGCCGAAATCCAGGCCCTCAGGCATACGCGCACGCCGCCCAAGGTCGAAACCAATGGCCGGGAGTTCGAACTGGAGGAGGTGGAGGTCTGGGACCTGTTCGATGCCTTCCAGCGGCTTCTCGAGCAGATCGGCCGCCGCGATCAACGACACGAAGTCGTATACGACGACACGCCGCTTGCCCTGCACGCCACGGACATCCTGGATTCGCTGGAGCGCTCCGGCGGCTGCCAGCGGTTTGAAGAGATTTTCGCCGGCCGATCGCGCAGCCAGATCATCGGCCTGTTCCTGGCCCTGTTGGAGCTGATACGAAAGAAACGCGTCCGCGCGACCCAGGATCGGCCGTTCGGCACCATCACGATTCATCTGATCGACTCGTCGCCCATCATCGAGGATTTCGACGCCGCGTTTGAGACGGAATCGTCGGAGCCCGAAGAGCTTGTGGCCGACGACGACGAAAGCCCGGAAGGCGAGTCGGTCGAAGCGTGGGAGACCGATGACGTCGGCGAGGTCGCGGACGGCCCCGGTTTCCCCGCAGAGTCTGACCCGGCCTTCGCAGATGAGCCGGAGGAAGAGCGCGTTTCGCTCACGGGCCCC
>CAZBFW010000016.1:0-15973 GCA_964491135.1 uncultured Phycisphaeraceae bacterium
ACGGTGCGTACCTGTGGGCGGCGGACCGCATCAGCGATGAGTTCTACGTGATCGACCCGCAGCAGGGCCAGGTTGTGACGATTCTGCCGGCACCGGGCCCTTACCCGGCCGGGATTGCCTTTCGTGACGGTGATCTGTGGAACGTCGATTTCCAGGAGCGGAAGCTGTATCGGCTGCCGTTGCAGAGCGAACAGGCGTTTTGCCTGAGTGAGACCCGCCGGGCCCGGGTGGAGTACCTGTGGGGGCTGTACAACTACGGGCCTGGCGCCGTGCGTTCGTTGACGGTGAATCTCGCCTTGCCGCAAAATCTGCCGCAGCAGGTGCTGTTGTCCGAACCCCGATTCTCCATGAGTCCGACCCGGCTGGAGACCGATCGCTGGGGGCAGCCCTGTGCCGTCTTCGAGTTCGACGGCGTGCCGGCCGGTCAGCGGCAGATGCTCGGTTACCACATCGAAGCGCGCGTCTCGGCCATCCGCTACGTGATCTTCCCTGACCGTTGCGGGACGCTGGCGGACATTCCCGCGGAAATCCGCGAGAAGTACACGGCCGACGGTTCGCGATATCGGCTGGACAGCGCGTTTATTCGGGATACGGTGCAGGCGGTGGTGGGGGAGGAGTCGAATCCTTATTGGATCGCCCGCAAGATCTTCAACCACATCATCGGCAAGCTGGAGTATGAGATGGTCGGCGGCTGGGACGTGCCGGAGGTCGTCCTGAAGCGCGGCACGGGCTCGTGCTCGGAGTACACATTCACGTTCATTGCGCTCTGTCGCGCCGCGGGACTGCCGGCCCGTTATCAAGGCGGCGTCGTGGTGCGCGGCGATGATGCCAGCATCGACGAAGCCCATCATCGCTGGGCGGAAGTGTACCTGCCGACCTACGGGTGGATTCCCATCGACGCCAACGCCGGTGACAAGGACCTGCCCGCCGAGCAGGCGCGGGCATTCGGCGGTTTGCCGAATCGCTTCCTGATCACCACCCAGAGTGGCGGCGATTCGGCCCACCTGGCCTGGGGTTACAATGCCCATCACACGTACCAGGCGACCGGCTTCTGCAAGATCGAGCAGGAGAGTTTCGGCTTTTGGGAGCCGCTGGGTGACGAGGAGAACGGCCCCAAAGAGCCGTCGGCATCCCAGCCGGCTGATGCGCGCACCGGAGTGACGCAGTAGTCGGTTCTTCCGAAGCCGGTGCACACACGGGTGCGTCCGCACGCCCCCGAGGAACCGCTCGCCATCGCGGTTCTGCTTCAGAAGGGCCGGATCCGTCGCGATGCGTACCCGGATGGCGTTCATCGCGCCGCCTGCCGATCCGCCTGCCCGGCCCGCGGGGGGACCCGGGGGTCCGGCTTGGCGTGCGGCGATCGAAGATCAGGTGATCCTGCCAGACCGGTTGATCGGGTGCGGAATCCGCTTCAGGATAGGCCCGGTATCCCCATATAAACCGGCGATTCCAGTGGAGTCGCGGGCCGCCGATCGGTATCCTCGGGGACAGTCTCGGCCTTCGCGGCTACGATGTCTGCGGGCCGATTTTTCTGGTGATGACGACGAGGACCTGGGCCACCTCAGCGTGTTCGGGGCAATCCTGGCGGGCGGCTCATGAGCGGCACGCGGAACGGGGATGAATCGCCCGGCCGTTCGGCGACGGCCCAGAGCGCGGACCCTGGCGCGGCCTTTTCATGGCGTGTGGCCACCCGTGCTTACGACGTGGGCTGACGTGTCATCCCGAGGCACCGGATGCGGAAGACGGACTGGTTTGTGCTCGGAGCTCTCTGCCTGATTTCGCTGGCGGCGGGACTTCTTTTCTCACGCCGATCGGCCGGGCATGGAGCAGCCGGGTACTTCACCGGGAACCGGCGACTGCCCTGGTGGGCGATCGGGCTGTCGAACACGGCCACCTACCAGTCCGGCAACGGTGCGTTCGTCATGCTCGTATTCACGTTCGGCCTGGCGGGCAACTGGCTGTGGTGGGCCAGCTGGATCATCTGGATGCCGCTGGTGGCCATCATCTGGGCTCCCCTGTGGCGCCGGATGCAGATCGTCACCACCGCGGAACTGATTTCTCTCCGTTACCACGGCCGACCCGCCTGGTTCGCGCGCAAGGCGTACGCATTCGTCTGTTGCTTCGGCTTCTCCGTCCTGCTCATCGGCTACATTACGGGTTTCTTTGCCCAGACCCTGGCCCCGCTCGTGTCGCTCGACGCGGAGCAGATTCTCCTCCTGTTCGGCGGCGTGACCGTCGTGTACACCATGGCGGGGGGACTGGTCGGTGTCGTGTATGTGGATGTCATCCAGTTTGCCATTCTTCTCGCCGGCAATGCGATCTTCCTGGCCCTGGCCGTTCCGCAGCACGGCGGGTGGGACCACATCCTGACCCAGGCCGTCGCGATGCGCCCCGAGTCCCTGACGCAGATCCCGCCAACCGCGTCGATCCCGGCGCTGACCGTACTGCTCCTGGTGTTGCAGGGGTTCTTCTTCGCCGGCTCCCCGACCGCGGGCGAGGGCATGACGGCCCAGCGCTTCATGGCGGCGCGAAACGAACGGCACGCGATCGGCGGGCAATTGTTCAATGCCTTTCTGGCCCTTACCCTGCGCACGCTTCCGTTGATCGGACTGGGGATCATCGCCCTGTCGCTGCTGTGGACGGCAAAGCTGCACCTCGGCGTGCCCGCACCGGCCGGAGTGACCGTGATCGATGAGCCGACGCACGCCTGGGGCGAGCTGGTGAAGAGCTGCCGTCTGCCCATCGGCCTGGTGGGCATGCTGGTGGCCGCCGAAGCCGCCGCGTACATGTCCACCCTGAGCTCCCTGATCAACTGGGGCAGCAGCTTCGTCGTGAACGACCTGTTGCCACAGAGCCGGTCGGACTCGCGTCGCGAGGTCCTGGTGAGCCGGGCGACAACGATCGTTTTGTTCCTGCTGGCAGCCTTGGTCACGGTGAAATACGTCAAGAACATGGTGAGCTGGTTCATGTTCATCAACTCGGCCATGGTCATCTTCCTGCTGCCGCTGGCGTGGTTCCGGTTCTTCTGGTGGCGGTTCAACGTGTGGGGCGAATTGGCGGCTGTTCTGCTCGGTCTGCCCGCGTCGATCCTCGTCTGGTTCGTGCTCGATTTTCAGAACCCGCACCGCCCGATGTGGCAGGGCCTGGGGCTTCTTTTCGGCTTGAGTTTCGCGATTCTCATTGCGGTGACGCTGCTGACGCCGCCGGAGCCGCGAGAAACGCTGGAGCGATTCTATGCACGATGCCGTCCGCCCGGCCTGTGGGGACCGGTGCGGGCGGGGCTCGCGTCTCCGCCCGGAACGGGCGGGGGCGGGGTCGCAGGAAACGCGGTGCTGGGAATCCTGGCCTGCCTGGGGCTGGTCCTGGCCACCAACGCCGTCTTCGTGCGCGCCTGGACGATCGCCTTGCTGGGTGTGACCATGGCCGTGGTTTGCGGAGGCTGGCTGGTTCGGCGCGTTTTCCGGGCGCCGGCATCGACAGGGAGCCATGATTGACATGCGTACTCGACGGAGGCTCATCGTCATCCAGGGCCTGTACGTTGCCGGGCTGAACGCCGCCCTTGCGGTCGGGCAGACACGCCCGAGCGAGGTGCCCGACACTCCCCGGCCGGACATCACGCGTGAGTTCACCGTCGTGCTGCCCGATTCGGTACGACCGTTGCCGGAGCCCTTGGCCGACGGTGAATCACCGGGCTTCCGGATTCGCGGCATCAAGGGCTGGATGTGGCGGCCGGAGCAGTACCTCGCCGAGATCCCGGTGCTGGCGGAATACAGGATGAACTTCCTGATGAACTGCTACACCAGCCTGTGCGACGTGGAGCACTACGCGTGGGGTGATCCACGGGTCAACCGCTGGTGGGAGCCGCTGCCGGCGGAGAAGGCGACGGCGTATGAGCAAATCGTGCGGCGTTGCCGGCAGGTCGGCATTCAGTTCTGTTTCAGCATGAACCCGAATCTCTTTGCGAACCGCCCGGTGCGCTACGATTCGACAGAGGACCTGGAGCTGCTCTGGCAACACTACGCCTGGATGCAGAGCCTCGGCGTGCAATGGTTCAATCTCTCGCTGGACGACATTTCCCAGGGGATCGATGCGAGCGGCCAGGCCCGGCTGGTCAACGCCATCTACGGCCGCCTGCGCGCGGCCGATCCGAAGGTGCAGTTCATTTTCTGCCCCACGTGGTACTGGGGCGACGGCACCGATGAGAAAGCCCGGCCCTACCTGGAAACGCTGGCCCGCGAACTGAATCCGGAGGTTTACGTTTTCTGGACGGGTGACGGCGTGGTGGGACGCATCACGCGGCGCTGCGCCGAATCGTACCGGAAAATCGTCGCACACCGGCTGTTTCTCTGGGACAACTACCCGGTCAACGACAACCAGCCCACACTGCACCTGGGCCCGGTCACCGGGCGCGACCCCGATCTGTGCGAGGTCGTGGAGGGCTACCTCAGCAACGCGATGTGCAAGCAGAACGAGGCCAACCGCATCCCGCTGCTGACCTGCGCGGACTATGCCTACAACCCCCGGGCCTACGATCCCGCCCGGTCCATCGGGCAGTCCATCATGCACCTGGCGGAGACGAGCCGGCAGCGACACATCCTGCGGGACCTGGTGGAAGCGTACCCGGGGATGCTTGTGTACGGGCGAGGCACGGGCTTCAACGCCGTACGCGAGCAGTTCATGCGGATCAGCGCGGAGCCGCATTCGCGCTACGTGGCGGAGGCGTACGTTCGCCATGTCGAAGGGCTCCTGGAACGAATGAAGAGTGCGTTCCCCGGGCGGTTCGAAGCAACGAAGACAACCGTGGCGGATGACGTCGCCTGGATGAAGCAGGCCATAATCGACAAGTATGGCCGCAGAGAGCCCGGATGATCGTCGGCACGTCGCAAATCGACATCACGCCCCCGGTGGGGGTGGATCTGTGCGGGTTCGCCGCCCGGACGCAGCCCTCCATCGGCGTGCTGGATCCGTTGCGTGCTCGTGCCCTGTGCCTGGTGGACGGGAAGGAACGGCTGCTCTGGATCCATTGCGACCTCATCGGGCTGGAAAGACCGTTCGTGGCGGAATTCCGCAAATGGGTCGAGGATGCACTCGGGCTCGCGGGCTCACGGGTGATGTTGTCGGCCACGCACACTCACTCGGGGCCGGGCACCGTGCACCTGCAGGAGTGCGGCACCTATGATGATTTCTACGTGCGCGATCTGCGGGCACGCCTGGAGCAGGTGGCCCGGGAGGCATGGGACGGAGCAGAAGACACCTGCGAGCCGATCGCCGCGGATGCTCTCCTCACGTTGGCCGTCGATCGCCGCGCGGAGGGCAAACCGGTCGCGGATTCCCGCCTCGGCGGGGTGGGTCTGCGCCGGGCGGACGGAACGTTCGCCGCCGTCGTGGTCAATTATGCGATGCACGGGGTGGCCCTGGGTAGCGTGAATCGATGTGTCAGTGCGGACGTGTCAGGAGCGGTGGCGCGATCGATCACCGAGGGCTTGCCCGGCCGGCCCGTAGTCCTCGTCACGAACGGTGCATGCGGCGACCTCAACCCGCCGGCGGAAAACGTGCCCTTCGAGCAGGTGCAGGTCTGGGGGCGCGAGATAGCCCGCGCGGTGGTGGCGGGGCTGCGACCCGGTTCCACCACTGCGGAGGGTGCGCTGCGGGTGGGGACCCGCGTGGTCCCTCTGCCAATGGAACCTTGTCACGCAGAGGAAATCGAGGCGGCGGCGCGACGGGCCCTGGCCGACGAGCGCGGCGCGCGCGAGTGGGGTCAGCGCCTGCGGCGGGCCGTGGAGACCTGGCGGCAGTGTCTGCTGCGAGAGGTTCGAGGCGGCAGCGTGGGGCCCACGTGCGAGGCGGAGTTGTTTGCCGCCCAGCTGGGACCGAGCGTGTTCATCGGCGTCAACGCCGAGCTTTTCGCGGACTTTACGAACGAGGTGCGGGCGCGGACGAGGCAACCGGTATACACGGTCGGTTATGCGAACGGCCTGATCGGCTACGTCGCGGGCGCCGCCGCCTACAACGAGGGCGGCTATGAGGTGGACGTTGCGCACGTGTTCTATAATTCACGCCGCCCGCGGCGCGGCGGACTGGAGCTGCTGGCCCATCATGCGTCGGAGCTGGTGCTGGAGCTGGCGCGGTAGCATCCCGTTCGGGAGGGCCTGGCGGAGGATGATCGAATGGCAAAGGTGTATTACGTGGGCGACTGGGCGGTGCTGACGGGACCGGTATTCGCGGAGACGCCATTCCATTACTCACACAAGGGCCTGGACATCTTCAACTACGGCCACTGGCTCAAGGACGCCCTGGAAGCCACCGGCGAGCACACGGTGGCGTCGGTACCGGCATGGGAGTTCTACAACCAGCTGGGACCGGGGGATTACGAGGCCGTGCTCGATCAGTACGACGTGCTCATTTTCAGTGACGTGGATGCCAAGCTGTTCCAGCTTGCTCCAAGCTTCTTCGACCGGCGGGAGTTCGGGCACAAGGTCCTTACCTTTCCCGACCGGATCCGACTCACATTGGAAGCGGCCCGAGCAGGCAAGGGTCTGATGTTCCTGGGAGGCTGGTACTCGTTCACGGGCGAGCTGGGCAAGGGCGGGTGGGGACGCACCCGCCTGGCCGAACTGCTTCCGGTGGCATGCCTGGAGGTGGAGGATCTCGTGGAGAGCACCGAGGGCTTCACGGCGGAGTCCACGGAGGCCGGTGCCCGGCAACTGCCCACCATCGACTTCGCCGGGCTCCCCCCGATTCTGGGTTACAACAGGACGACGCCCGTTTCGGAGGGACAGGTATTGGCCCGCTGGCGGGAAACCGGCGACCCGATGCTGGCCGTTCGATCGTACGGAAAGGGCCGCGTGCTGGCCTACACCTCGGATCCGGCCCCGCATTGGGGCTGCAACTTCGTCTACTGGAGCGGTTACGGGGAGTTCTGGCGACAATGCCTGCGCTGCGTGCTGGACCGGACGGGGGGGCCGCCGCGTTTGTAGATTTGGGCGCGGCCGGACCTTCCAGCAGTTCCATATCGGTGTCGCAGTCCCGGCAGATCGGCGTGCCCGGGTCGGCCAGGTCTTGGTAGGTCCAGTCCGCGGTCGAAGGCGTGTGCTTGCAGTCCGGGCACCGCCAGTGGGGCGGGGATTCGGGTTGCCCCGGGGTCTGGCGGGCGTCCCGCTGCCGTTCCTGTGCTGATTCGCCGGCCGGGCACGAATCCTCGTGCGTCCCCACGCCCTCGAAGAACCGCTCGCCGTTGCGGTGCTGTTTCAGAAGGGCCGGATCTGTGGCGATGCGCACCCGGACGGCGTTCATCGGGCCGCCTGCCGATCCACCTGCCCGGCCCGCTGGGGGATCCGGGCCTCCGGCTTGGCGTGCTGGTGGGTGATCCCTCCGCCCAGGGCGTCGGTGATCTCCTTTGTGAACGTCTGGCACGACGCGTCGGTGAACAGCACGGCGTCGATCCGGCAGGATCCGTCGACGCCGATGGTGATTTTGATGTGTTTTCCTCGGGTCATGGGGGTTTGTTTCTCCTCTTCTGACGGGTGAGTGGACTCAATGGATGCGGTCCGGCTCTTACCCTAGATAGTCCGGATTTACCGGAGGTGGGCCTGCCATGCGAAGCCGCGGGTCCGAGGCCCTTCCAGCCGGGAATTCCTGACCGCGTTACCGGTTTCTGGGCGAGAATGCTCGATTGGGGGTAGGCGCGAGGGGTTGGGGGCGTGGTACAATGGCCGACACAGCCCAACGGTGTCTTTCGGCGGGGCGGGAAGCGAGACGATGGCCGTTGAGCCCTCCATCTGCGGTATGGGGGCTCCCGCCGGGCACCAGCGTGCAGGGAGGGAGAGGATGAACACGCCCAGACTATCCATGTCGATTGCCATGTTCGTGGGTCTACTGGCGGCTACGGTGGGCGCGGAGGCTTTCATCGAGACCGTTCCCGTCGGCAACCCGGGCAACGCGCCGGACACGCGCTACGAGACGCCCGGCTACGGGCGCGTGGACTACGTGTACAACATCGGCAGATACGAGGTGACGGCAGGCCAGTACACCGAGTTCCTCAACGCCGTGGCGGCGACGGACACGTACGGGCTGTACAACCCGGGCATGTGGCTAAGCAGCTACGGCTGCAAGATTGAGCGTAGTGGTACGCCTGGCAGCTACGCGTACAGCGTCGCGAACGAGTGGGTAAACCGTTCGGTGAACTTCGTAAGTTGGGGCGACGCGGCAAGGTTTGCCAACTGGCTGCACAACGGCCAGCCTACGGGACCCCAGGATATGACCACAACCGAGGACGGTTCGTACTTCGTTAACGGGGCGACCGACAATCCCGGGCTCATGGCTATCGCGCGTGAGCCGGACGCGACGTGGGTAATCCCTTCGGAGAACGAGTGGTACAAGGCGGCCTATCACAAGGACGATCCCGGCGAGCCGGGAGGAGATTACTGGGATTACCCTACCAGCAGCAACAGCCCGCCGGGCTACGTCAACAATAACGGCAACCTGAGCGGGACGGGTGCTCCCTTCACGGAAGGTGGAGCCGACCCCGGCAACTACGCGACGTATGACGGTGACGAAGGCACGGATGGGATCGGCAGCCCCTACTATCGAACAGTGGTCGGGGAGTGGGAGGACTCCGCCAGCCCGTACGGGACGTTTGACCAGGGCGGCAACGTTTGGGAGTGGAATGAAGTGGTGCCTTTCCAATCGGGTCGGGGTTTGCGGGGCGGATCATACGTCAGCAACGACGTCTGGTTGCACGCTTCATACCGCGAAGGCAACGGCCCGCAAATGGAGGACGATGTCTTCGGGTTCCGTGTCGCTCAAGTGCCCGAACCCGCAACAATCATGATATTCGCTGTGGCCAGCGTGGCCGCTCTGGGAAAAAGGCAGCATCATGGTCTGCCGCGGTGATCGGACCCGCCCATAGAGCTGAATGCGGCACGTGAAACAGGGTTCGCACGCGCCGGTCCGGTGTCCAGCGGTGGCCGTCGGCGCGACCGTCTGCCCATCGCCGAGGCTTCCGTCAGTTCTAAGGACAGCATGAACCCCAACCGCGCGCACGGCTCCCCGCCAATCGTGGGTGATCTACAGCCCTGTCGTGATCGCGAGTTGCAGGGCGTTGAAATCCGCCAGATCGACGTCCGCGTCATGGTCCAGATCGGCAGTGTCGCAACCAGTCGGGATCGCCACCTCCGGACCCAGCATGCAGGCAGCAAAGACACGCAGGTCGCGCGCGTCAACGTCGCGGTCGCCGTCGAGATCTCCGGGGATCGATGGCGGCCCGGTCACTGGGTCACCGACGTAATCCCGGTAGTGCTGTAGCCAGCGCTGGTAATCGACCAGCGTGATGCAGCCATCCGCATCGTAATCGGCCACGGCCAGGTAATCGGGGCTTGGATCGCAGGCGCCGAAAACCCCCAGAAACATGGAGTAGTCAGCCCCATCCACGTCACCGTCGAAGTCGAGATCGCCCGGACAGATGGGGGTCCAACGGGCAAAATAGGCAGACACCCGGCCACCCGCCGCCGTGAAGTCCCCTCCTGCGTACAGCTTATCGTTCAGAACGGTAAGGGCGCGAACGGTGTTATTCGTCCCCAATCCCAAGGGTGCCCAGGTCTCTGTGGTCGGGTCCCAGCAGGCAATGTACTTCGCGCTTGCGGCACCAGCGGTTGTGAAGTAACCCCCCGCGTATAGCTTGCCGTCCAGGACAGTCAGGGCGCGAACGTCGTAATCCGTCCCCGACCCCAACGGTGTCCAGGTCTCGGTGATCGGATCCCAGCAGGCAATGGAGTTAGCGCTGACCCCGCCCGCAGCCCTAAAACGCCCCCCTGCGTAGAGCTTCCCGTTCAGGACTGCGAGGGAGGCTACAAACGTGTCGTAGGTCTGACCACTCATTCCTGAACCCAGGGCGGACCAAGTTTGGGTGGCCGGATCCCAGCACGCGACATGGTTGGCGGTGAGGCCTCCCGCGGTGGAGAATTCTCCCCCCACATACAACTTGCCGTCCAGAACGGTGAGCGCGTACACGGCCTGGCCACTCACCTGCGACCCCAGGCCGGACCAGGTTTGCGTGATCGGGTCCCAACACGCGATCCGGCTGACTTCGTTCCCGCCCGCAGTGCTGAATTCGCCCCCCGCGTAAAGCTTCCCGTCGAGAACCGCGAGAGCCCAGAGGTAATAACTCACACCCGATCCTAGGGGCGACCAGGTTTGCGTGCCCGGGTCAAAGCAGGCAATGCTCTTCGCGCTCACCCCGCCTGCGGACGAGAAATAGCCCCCCGCGTATAGTCGGCCGTCCAAGACAGCGAGGGCATACACGTCATTTCCCGTTCCCGATCCAAGAGCCGACCACTCGCGCGTGGACGGATCCCAGCATGCGACCCGGTTGGCGCCGACCCCACCGACGGTGGTGAACTCTCCCCCGGTGTACACCCTGCCGTCCATCACGGCGAGGGCGTGCAAGGGGGCATCCGTGCCGGATCCCATGGCCGACCAAGTCTGCGTCGCCGGGCTCCACCGGCCGATGTGGTTGACCCGTACCCCGCCCGCACTGGTGAAATAGCCGCCTGCGTAGAGTTGGCCGTTCAGACCCGCAAGGGCTCGCACGGCGAGGTACACCCCCGATCCGAGAGACGACCACCTCTGTGTGACGGGGTCCCAGCAAGCAACGTCGTTGGCACCCTGCCCGCCCGCGTGGCTGAATGCGCCCCCCGCGTACAGCTTGCCATCCAAACCGGCAAGAGCATATACGTGCAGGTAATTCCCACTACCGATCCCTGATCCGAGTCGCGACCAGCTCTGCGTGATGCGGTCCCAACAAGCGACGTAGTTGGCGCTTACACCACCCGCCATGGTGAAGTCGCCCCCAGCGTACACCTTGCCGTCCAGGGCGGTGAGGGACCACACCTTGGAGTTTACGCCTGATCCCAGGGCGGACCACGTCTGCGTGGCGGGGTCCCAGCAGGCGATCCGGCTGGCATTTGCGCCGCCAGCCATGGTGAACCAGCCTCCCGCGTACAGCTTGCCGTCCACAGCGCAGAGGGCGTTCACTTCGTAGTTCATCCCCGGTCCCAGAGCCGACCACGTCTGCGTGGCGGGGTCCCAGCAGGCGATGTAGGCGGTGCTGACGCCGCCTGCGATCGTGAAGGCGCCCCCCACATACAACTTGCCGTCCACACCGCTAAGGGCGTACACCTTTCTGTTCAATCCCGATCCCAGTGCCGACCAGCTCTGCATGGTCGGGTCCCAGCAGGCGACATAGTTGGCGCTCACCCCGCCAGCCATGGTGAATTTGCCCCCGGCGTACAGCTTGCCATCCAGAACGGCGAGGGCGTAGACAATGTCGTTCACGCCTGACCCGAGGCGTGACCACTTTTGCGTGACCGGATCCCACTTGGCAGCGTGGTTGACCGTCGCGGTGCCCGCCACCTTGAACTCGCCTCCCACATACAGCGCCGGTCCGGTCCCGTCGTCGAAGACTGTAGCTGCGCGGACGGCGTAACTGGTTCCGACGGCGCCATCGCCCGGCGGCCAGTCGTGCGGGCACTTGGCCCGAGCCGATCCCGCGTGGGTGACAGTTAGCATCGGTACGACAGCCGCGATCCACCAGCCCCCGTGTCCACAAAACATGTTTTGCCTCCGCTGTCGGTAGGTCGCTAAGGTGAGTACATTTCATTATACCCACGGCGACGAGATTTCTGTAGACCCGAGCTGCAATTCGACCGCCGCACCACCCTACGCCCAGATCACGTGGAACGGCAGCACGTTTGGCGTGGTATCCGGTAAATCAGACTACTCCGGGGTGATGGTGAGCTGGTGCGGTGCGGTTGCTTACGCCAATTGGCGGAGGGCGCTGGAGGGCAAGCTGTTGTGTGTGACGATTTCACCGATACCCCCCGATCGTCAGCTCGATCTCGCCACTGGGCAGGCGCTGCCGCTCGATAGTACGGCCCAGGCTCCGCTGCTGGCGGGTGATCACTTGGCACGCGTATTCCTGTTTGACCCGATTCTGCATGGCTTGGTTGAACCGGGCGGACGCCTGGCGGTGGGCATACGGCCCGACCCCGGCATCGAACTCGCTGATCCAGGCCCGGTAGGTCCCGTCGGGTTGTTTCTCCCAGCCGACGTCGTTGGCCCCGGACCCGACGTGCTGGCGTCGGATCACGATGTGGGCCTGCTGGGCGCGCGCGTCGCCCTGGTAGCCGCAAAGGGCGACGGGCTGGTCATGGACTTCAATCTGGGCTTCCGGGAATCCGCACTCGATCAGGGCGGCCACCAGGGACGCCGTGTCGCGGAATTCGGTCTGGCATTCAACGAAATGGGACATTTGCTTTCTCCTCTGAATGTGATCCCCTTCAATGAGTTCGATCGGGCCGAGGGCCCAGGACGATCTCTCCGTATTTCGTTACAATTGCTGTGTGCTGCAGGAAGTGCCGAACACGGGTTTCTGTCTGGATTGCGGCTATCCATTGTTTGGGCTGCGGGAGCCGGTCTGTCCGGAATGTGGGCGACGGTTCAACCCCGACGACTCGACCACTTACCGATCCGCGGGAGCAGAAGAATGCTCTCGCCTGACCCCGCTCCATACGGGCTGCATCGGACTTGCGGCGTATATCGGCTGTCTCGTGGTGCTGGAATGTCTCCATCCGGGGACCGTCAAGGGCACCGTGTCCATGTCGATCCAGCCGATCCTGATGATCACCGGCACCATTCTCGCTATCTTCACGATTTGCTGGGCCTGGCGGAACCGACGACAGCGGGCTCAGACCATTCTTATCGCGGTCGTGCTCCTGCTGGTCATCCTGGCAATCCACCTACCGTCGTATCTGGCCGTGCTCGACGAAATCGCCGCTGTGCGAGCGGCGTTTGGCCGACCGTCAGGCGCTTAAGCGTGCTGCGATTGCAGACAAGTAGTTGGCACATCGAAATGACTGGTGGGCAGACTGCGAGTTCAGTCCAACACCACCCTCCTCTTTAGTCTGCCCGTGAGCGCGCTGACGTTCTCGGGGCTCAGGATGTGGGTCCGCAGGGCCTGGCAGGCTTTCTGCAGCTGCTCGGCTGCTGCGGGCTGCTGGGCGAGGCCCTGGCCGGTGATGAAGGCCACGATATTGTCGAGGTCGTCCTCGTCGATCCTTGACATGCCGGCGGCTGGTCTGCCCATCGCTTGTCTCCCGCATCATCAGCCCATGCCGGCGCACCGCATCGCCCAGCTGGCATCGGCACGTCAAGGACGAGTGTAGCGCGTGACGGGGATGACCTGCATGAGCACGCTACCCGAGCCGTCCCCTTTGACTCGCCGCGGACGCGGGCGCGCCTCAGAGCGGCGAAGCCACGCGTCGCGTCAAGGGTTCCCTTGGCTCGCGGCCGGATCGCGGCGGTCAGCGGGAGAGATTGTTCAGGCCGTCCAAAGCGTTGCCGGCCTGGCCGAAGGAGTGGCCGATGACGGCGAAGGCAGCGAGCACCGCGATCCACGCGAGCAGGGCGAACGTGCTGCTGCCGATGCCCAGCCAGGCCCAGAGGCGGCCGCGGCGCGGCAGGCCGGCGCGGCGGGCGCGATGAATGCGGACCAGTCCGGCCACACCCAGCGCGACGCCCAGCACCTGGGAGACCACCGGCACGATGGCGGTGAAGCCCAGGACGGCCGAGGCGACGGCCAGCCCGTCGGTGGGGGCGTTGTCCACGTGGAGAGCGGGCGCGGCGGGCGCAGCCTGGACGGGAAGCCCCAGCGGCCGGGCCTCGACGATGGCGTGCTGTTTTCGGACGTGAGGCGCAACGATCACGCCTGGTTCGTTTCCATCCCTCGTCGCTTGTGACGTGTCGGCCAGTGCGCGCATGGGCGCTCTCCGCGGCGATGCCCTGACCAAACGTACGATAGAATCGCCGGGAACGCGGGTTCCGTTTTCGGACGCACTACCTCGGCAGGGGCGGGGTGATGGCCGGGCGGCACATCGAGTTTCTCAACCAGAGTGGTTGATCACGCGCGTGGGATGGTGCTGCAACGCGGCGTATGCGAAAAGTGATCGTGGAAAGGACGCCCCGACGGAGCACGGGCGTTCAGCCGCCGGCGGTCGGGCAAGCGCAGGCGAGACTCCTGCACCGCCGGAGCGGTCCGCACGGCAAGTCCTGCACGCGCGGGATCGGCTTCCCGGCCGGTTACTTCGCCGGCTGTGTCGTGGCAGGCGGCGGGGGGTTCTCCTGCGGCTTTTCCGCATCCTTGGGCTTGTTGATCAGGTTGCCGATGGTCTCGGCCATCTCCGGGCCGCGCAGGTCCACCTCGGCCACGTTGCCCTCCGGGTTGATCAAGACGATGAAGGGGATGGCGTGTGCCCCGTAGGCCTCGGCCGTTTTGCGGGCGCCGCCGGCGTCGCCGAACACGTGCGTCCAGTGAAGCCCGCCTTTGTCGACGAATGCCTGCAGGGCGGCCGCGCTGTCGTCCAGGCTGATGCTGATCATCCGGAAGTCGTCGCGCTTTCCGTGGGCCTCCCACACGGCCTTCATGTGCGGCAGCTCGGCCACGCACGGCCCGCACCAAGTGGCCCAGAAGTCCAACAGCACCCACTTGCCCTTCAGGCTGTCCGAGGTCAGCCGCTTGCCGTCCAGCGTCAGCAGATCCAGTGCCGGAGCGGCGTCGCCGACCTTCAGCGCAGACAGGAACCCGTCTCCTTCCTTCTCACGCGAGCGGGCCGGAAGGGTGAACTTGTAGGGTTCTTCCCGCGCCTGCACCGTCTGGCTGCGCAGGTCGGCATGGCCGCGGCTGAAAACGGCGATCGTGAACGGATCGGCCGGCGCGTTGTACAGGAGAAACTTGCCCTCGTCGTCCGTCATGGCCTGAAGGCCCAGCGTGTTCCACGACCGCCACTGTGTGATCTGCACGTAGGCCTGGGGCACGGGTTTGCCTTCGCCGTCGACCACGAGACCGTGAACCTCGCCGGCCGGTCCCAACGCGAAATCCGCCTGCGTCTGCTCGCCGGCCGCCAGGGTGACTTCCTTCAGTTCCGGAGCGTTGCCGGCCCGATACACCGTGACCGGGTTGCGGCCGGGCGGCACGCCTTCCAGGCGGTACGCGCCGTCGAAATCGGTCCATGTGGCGGGTAGGGAGTCGGGCAGACCTTCGCCGGCGATCACGCGAGCGCCGCCCAGTGGATCCGCAGTCTGAGCATCCGTCACCTTGCCCGTCAGCGTGGCAGCGCGAATCATGATGAGTCCGCGGGATGATTCCATCTCCTCCGCATCGAGGGTCACCGTACGGTCATAGCCGGCGGACGGGACGTGTCCCGCGTGCTCCAGGTGAACCATCAACTCCGTGACGTCGCTGTTCAGGCCGCGGAAGACCACCTCGCCGGCGTCGTCCGTGACGCCCGACAGCATGTCACCGGTGGCCGGCGCCGCGACGCCGACCGTCGCACCCGCCACCGGCCGGCCGAGGTCATCGGCGATCTTGAACCGTACCACCCGTTCCGGGCTCAGAAGCACCACCAGTTCGCCGAGATCGGCGAAGTCCTGCACGGGCAGTCGGCTCCGTCCGTAGCCTGGAGATTCCACGATGATCATGCCCGGCCCCGGCCGCAGGTCCGCCACGCGGAATTTCCCCTCCGCGTCGGTCCGGGCGGACCACTGATTCCCCCCGGTCTCGATCTTCACCGCGGCATCGGCCACCGGTGCGCCGCCGCCGGCGTCCGTCACGACGCCGAAGGCGATGACCGCGCCTTCCAGCCCTACATCCACGAACGGCGGCAAGTCGTCGCCGAGAGTCAACTCCACTTCACGCGTCGCCTCCTTGAAGCCCCATTTTGTGAAAATCACCACCGCGGTCCCCTTCCGACGCTCGCCGGCCAGGATCGCGAAGTCACCCATCTTGTCCGTGGTGGCGGTGTTCACGTACTCGATCTTCCCGTCCTGCGTCTTGAGGTGAGCAACGACCTTCACCTCCTCTACCCCCCCGCCCAGCGTGTCAACGCACTGACCCTCGATGAGGACCACAAGCTTCCGACCG
>CAZBFW010000016.1:15983-16557 GCA_964491135.1 uncultured Phycisphaeraceae bacterium
GGTGGTGAACCGAGGCACGCCGCGGCCATCATCATCCACCCACCCATGCGTATCGCGATCACGGCTGTCTTCCTTTCCGCTGGTCCGATGGCCGGACTTCGCCGGACCATTCTACACTCCGGTCGCCAACGCGGGAGCGGTTCGTGGAAACATGCTCGTGCGAACCACAGGATATGGCGTTTCGGTGACGGAGTCTTTCAATCGGCGTGGGGGCGGAACCTCGCGGGCCTGGCGACGCGGCGGTACAATGGGCGGCAGGTCGCCCATGCCTGATCGCCGATCCCATCGCGGCCCTCACCCGGAGGACGCACGACTGTTCGCGCCCGACTCCCTTGCCCGTCTCCGCCAGGCCGTCGCGGATCTGTCCTGGCTGCTGAGTCGGGGGTACGCCTGGAAATCCGGGCTCAAAATTGTGGGCGACCGCTATGCCTTGACGGAGCGGCAACGGACGGCCGTCTGGCGATCGGCCTGCAGTGACGAGGCGTTGGCCGGTCGGCGGCAGCGCGAGCGATCTCTCGAATCGCTGTCGGACGGTCCGCTCGCCATCGACGGCTACAACCTGCTGATCACCGTG
>CAZBFW010000017.1:0-14121 GCA_964491135.1 uncultured Phycisphaeraceae bacterium
AGATAATGAGCGGTGACTGGAGTTCAGACGTGTGCTCTTCCGATCTGCCGGGGCCCAACTGCTCCTCGCGTGTGCGACCAACCACCCGGCCGCGCGGGACTTCCGCCGGGAGGCTCGGGATAAGCACGCACCTCATTGCAGGGGATGGCGTTGCGGGCGTCGCCGGGGTTATGGGACATGAATTACATGTTTACTGTAGTTTTTGCTCGGATTAAAAACACGAGAATGGCACAGGGCCTTCATCGCTGTGGCTGGCGAATGCCGGCTCCATCTTGCCCACCCGATGTCAGAATGGGTTGCAGACCGTCGCCCGATATAGGTACAATCACTTAGAATGGATGTCGACCATCCGGGCGGCTCCAAGCCCCCGGACGGGGTCGATTTCAAGGCTGCGTGGGGCCTATCATAGTGCACGGGCCCCTTATCGGGATGAGTCGTGCAGCACATCGCGCCATCTGATGCGCGAGCGCGACCCGGAAGCCCGGCAGCGGGGCTGAGAGGATTTGGTGACGTTCGACGGGGCCTGGAAGACGCCGGGTTTGGAGGCGCTCTGGTCCGTCGGATGAAGCAGTCGCGGACGCTGGGAATCGATCGCGATGTGGGATGGAAGAAGCCCTCTTGATGCATTCGGTCGACCACTCTCAAGCGACATCCGTCATCGGCGTGGTCCCCAGGAGCCGGGGATGACGAGGAAGCAGTACGTGTTCATTTCATCGAAGTAGGAGGAAGACGCATGAGGAATCAGCGAAGCATTCTTGCACTCGGAGGCCTGATGGTACTGACATGGTGTGTCGTACCCGTCCTGGCGGACGAGGTGGCGGCCCCGTGGGGGACCGTCCACGGCAATCTGAGCGGCACCGCAGCGGTGGACAAGACGGCCTACCCGGCCTACGAGTTCAAGCTGAGTGCGGGTGTTCAGTATTCGTTCGAATTGGATGTCAAGGCGGCTCCGCTCAGCGCGGACCTGCCCGATGCACAGTCCGGCATCACCTTCGACGAGGCTGGCAACCTGTACTGGAAGTGCCAGTGGCCGGTGCCCAAGGTTCTGTCGGTTACGCCGGACGGACAGCCGCGTTGGACCGCCAATACGGACGGCGATCCGTTGGGCAGTGAGAACCGCCATTACCTTGGTGTGGACGTGGACGACCGTGACTCGGCCGCGCCCGTGGTCGGCGACGGCGGGACGGGCGGTCGCGTGTACGCGATAGGTGAGGACGGTTCCGGAAACGGGATCGCCGTTGCGTATCTCAAGAGCAACGGCATGAAGGTCTGGGAGACCCTCCTGCCGAATTCGTATTTCGCGGGTCAACACGACAAGCTCACGCCCGTCCTTTACGGCGGCAAGCTCTACGTCATGGGCGCTCCTAGCCTGGGGCGGTGCACCGTGTACCAGATTGACTCGGCCACGGGCACGATCGAGTGGAGCAACACCGTCGGAACGACCAACGCCATCACGGCCGCTCCGGGCGGGCAGATGGCATTCGTCCCGAATGCATTCGCGACCGGCGAGCACGGGCTGTATTTCCACCTGGGGGACGTCGATCGGGCCTACGGCATCAGAATTATCCCGGGCAGCGGTGCCAGCGACGCCTGGGGTGCGCCTGTCGGGCATACGGCCGGTCATCAGCGCAGCCACGTCATCTATTCGGCGACGACCGGTCTCTTGTACGTGCCCACGTGGGCCGATTCGGGGTACACGTTCTACGTCTATGATCCCGTCACCGGGGCGAAGAGCAGCGTACTGGCCCCGGGTACCGGGCACGGCTACTACGACGTCGCCATGCTGGACTTCAACGGCACCGACGTCATTGCCGGCGGGTTCAGCGGTACGATCCAGCGGTACATGGATCCCAACGATGGGACCGGGAACTGTACGTTTGGCACGTACTACACGACCGAGTGGTTCGGCGAGGCTCGCTCGGTGGGCGGACTCTATCAGGATGCGGCCGGAAAGAGCATCTATCTTTCCGGCACGAACAGCCGGACCGATCTGAATCCTGACTACACGTCCAGGGTCGTCGCCATCAACGTGACGGATGGCGTGCTCATAGACGACTGCGCCGATGGCGAAGACGGTCCACTGTACATCGACAACCTGGTCATCTCGACGAACGGCGTGAGCGTCGACCCTCTGGTGATTGCGTTGGATGTGGGCGGTTTTGAGGGCTACACCCCCGGGACGATTGTCGGACAGGTGAACTCGGCCCAGGGCGGCACCGGCCTCCGGGACGCCACGTGGGTGGAGGTGGGCAACCTGACGGGCGTGCTCGACATCATTGCGGATCCGACCGGTGCCGGCAAAGGCCAAATCCTGAGCATGGACGTGCCGGGGAGCTGCGACCAGGGCATCACCGCGGTGTGGGCGCAGTTCGACAAGATTCTGAACGGCGACGGTTTGGTCAACTCAAACGGAACCATCGTCATCGAGTTTGACCAGTACCGCACTGATCAGGGCGACACCATCTGGATGTCCCACAGCGCGGACTACGGACAGTGGTGGTCGTACCAGCCGGCCCAGGGCGGGACGATCACGACCAAGCATTGGGGGCCCCCGGGCGTCTCCATCACCACGGGGCAGTGGCAGCACATCACGTTCACGTTTGACCTGCTGAATGGGACGATCACAGTGTCGAACGGCGTGGACACGAGCGCTCCCGTCGATATTGACTTTGCCGGGCAGGACCCGGTGTTCGACGGGTTCGAGTTCGAGGTTCAGGACAGCCCGGCGGTCGACAACCCGGCGCTGAGGACCCCGACGCTCTTTGAGTACAACACCGGCCCCGCCAACAACAACAACCATGGGTTTAACCTTCTGTGCGGCCCGGTGCTGGGGCCCGTTCAGCCGGACGGCATCCAGCGCGCCTACTACTTCAACTGGCAGGAGCCGCACAAGCTGGCGGCGATCCAGAACAACTTCCCGCCGGAGTTCTTGGGCTGCAAGAGCGTGGCACTGCATGGCGAACCCGAGACGATTGACTTCGAAGCGCCAACGTACGCACTCGGGTCTCTTGGCGGGCAGAACGGCTGGTCCGTGCTGATCGGCGACGGCAGTGCCGAGATCGTCAATTCCAACGGTCCTGCGTTGCCGGGAACCCAATGTGTCGAGGTGACCAACACCGGCGGCGAAATCCGCCTGCGTCTGGATGTGACGGATCTGGCCGCGCGCGACGGCGGCTTGGTGCATTTCCAGTATGACATCAAGAATGCGACCAATCGTGACGCCGGGGATCAGTGGGGGAAGCCAAGCACGTTCCGCACGCGGTTGTACGATGACCAGGAGGGCTACGCGCCCATCGGCAACATGCACTACGACGGCGGCGGCGGCCCGGCCTGCCAGGCCTGGGTGGGCCTCGAGCCGGACGGCGACCCGGCCGGCTGGGACCCCGAAGGTGGGCCCGCGTGGGGCGATCTGGACTGGCACACCGTGGAGTGGGTCCTCGACTTCTCGACGCGCCGATTCGTCCAGCTCACGTTTGACGGACAGGTGATCCCGCACGGAACCTGGTTCGCGGACTGGAACGCGGGTGACGCGGGCGGAGTCGCCGATTCCGCCGATTGGGTGGAAGTGCGATTGTTCGCGGACGGCAACAATGACGTCTGGAAACTCGACAACTACGTGCTCCGCAAACCAATGCTTCGCGAGATCGCGCTGGACATCACGGGCACGGGGGCGGCCGCGACCAGCGAGCCGAGAAACGTGGATGAAACCACGCTCGTGTTCGAGTTCAGCGAAGCGGTGTCCGCGCCGGCCGGTGCGATCACGATCAATGGTCCGGGCGGGCCGTACGCGCCGGTACTCACCGTCAATGATCGGTTCGTGACGGCGGTCGTTTCGCCGGCCCTGGCCGATGGAACGTACACGGCGACGATCACCGGCATCATTGACAGCAGCGGGCAGGGCGTGGTCGGTGACGCGGACGTCGAGTTCGTGGTCAAGGTCGGCGATGCCGATGGCGACCATGACGTCGATCTGGTGGACTACGCGGCGTTTCAGAATTGCGCGGGAGTGTCTACGGTCGGCTGTCTGCGGTCCGACTTCTACCCAAGTTACGAGATCGACGCCGAGGACATCCCGCCGTTTGTCACAGGGTTGGAGGCCAGTGGACCCCAATAGTGGCGGGTGACGGTGCTTGGCGGGCCCGTCGTTGAGGCGGGCAGGGCAGGACACCGTCAAGGCAGAGGAGGAAACCTGGGGCACCGGGTCGCCCGATGGGGTGGCCCGGTGCCCCTGCTCGTCTGCAAACCCGGTCAGGGGCTTCCTGGGCGGGCCGACCAATGCGGCATACCGGCCCGTGCGCGGGCTTCGAGCCTGAAAAAGTAGCCTATTTTCACCATCCCGGGGGCAAGGGGCTCAGGAAGTGGCAAAGAGGAGGAAAATAAGCTTGAAACCTTAATGGTAAACTGGTAGTCTAGAATGAGTCAGCGGAGGGCTCGGCGAGCCCAGGCGTTCGTCGCAGCCCGGCGTACAGACTGCAGCGATACGAGAGAGAGAGGACATCGAACGATCGCGGTTCGGTGGGCTCTCTTTTTTGTTGGGCGGGTTGTACTTGGCTGCCTGCTCCGCAAGGTGGCATGGTGCAGCACGGATCATCTCAACGATGGGTCATGTCGCTCTCTGAAGTCTCGCAGGCTTTGCGGAGAGCCGGAAATGGAGGTCGGAGGATGAGGGTACTCTCGCTGATGGTGGCAGTTGGTTTGCTGGGGGGTGGTGCAGCCATGGGAGCCAGCTACAGCACCGACTTTGAGGCTGACGCTCCTGGTTCGCTGCCCGGAGGTTGGTATCTGTCTACGCCCTGGGGAGACTGGGCACCCGGGCCGATCACGGCCCAGGTCGCCGGCGCTCCGGGCGGCGGACAGGCCCTGGCAGTTGTGTGGGGAACCGATTGGGCCAGCTACGGGGCCAGTAGCGGCGAGACGGGCTACGACGTCGACATGACGGGTCTCGATGGTACGAATGCACAGATGCACGTCGAGTTCGACTTCTGGAAACAGAACTGGCGCGTCTGGCAGATGTTCGGAGACCAGTCGTGGCTCCCGCCGGGCTGCATCCACATGAACGATGACCCGGCCAAGCCGAACTGGATGCAGGTGGGCGACGATACGGATCCGGCGGAGTTGACCGACGTGCCCGAAGGGGCCTGGATTCACGTCGCCATTGACTTCGACTCCGGTACCGACGCCTGGACGACGAGCGTGACCTACGGCGGCGGCAGTGGGGGCGGCGTTTTCGCCGGCACCAACACGAACGACATCGTGGGCGAGTTCTGGTTCGGCGGATGGGCGTTCCAGTCGACGATGGACATGTCCCCACCCGTGCCGTACGACAACGTGCTCTATATCGACAACTTCTCGGTCTCGGTCGTGCCGGAACCCGCGTCGCTGGTGTTGCTGGCCGTCGGCGGCCTGGCGCTGCGGCGTCGCTGGTAGGGTATGTTTGGCGGGAGCCGAAGGCTCCGTTGGAGTTTGGAAACAACTGTGCAATCATGGACGTAGCGTAGCGTCCCACAAAACGTTTCGGTTCTTTCTGCTCAGAAAACAGGAGGAGAGTTATGAAGGCTTTTGTGACTTGTTTGGCTGTGCTTGGCATGGCGACGATCGCGCTGGCGGATGCGCAGATCGTCATCGACTTCGAGGCTTCCACGTATGCGGTTGGGAACCTTCCGGGTCAGGACGGGTGGTCGCAGATCGTGGGCACGGATCCGTCGGCCGCCTACGTTCTTGACGGCGACAACGGGCCGACGTTGCCGGGAAATCAGTACGTGGACTTCCTGAACATTGCGAGCGAGATCCGGGTGGAGAAGTCCATTGGTGACATGGTCGCGGCGGGGGGCCCGATCGTGACGATGCAGTACGACGTCAGGGACTTCCGCAACGCGCTTCAATTCCCGGACCCCGCACCCGACTGGTCGAGCACGCTGTTCCGGGTTCGGGGTTATGATTCGGCCAAGGGCGTCGCTGCCGTCGGCAACATGCACTACGATGGCGGTGGCGGGCCGGCCTGCCAGGCGGCTGTGGGGTTTGAGCCGGATGGCGATCCCAAGGGCTATTCGCCCATCGGCGATCCGGTCTGGTTGGATCGGGACTGGCACACGGTGGCCTGGAAGTTCAACTATGACACGAAGCAGTTTTACGGGTTGTCGTTCGACGGCGTGTGGGTCGACCACCCGAACGAGTGGTTCTATGACTGGCCCGGACAGGCCGACACGCTCGATATGATCCGTGTCTGGCTGATGGCGTACGATCTCAACGACAACTGGGGCTTGGACAACATCATCGTGACGGCCACACCGGAACCGGCTTCGCTGGCGCTGCTGGCGCTGGGTGGCCTGGCCATGCTGCGTCGCCGTCGCTAGTTGCGACCGGGCCTGCAAAGTCGCAAATCACCAATCGAGAGAGCCCCGGTCGACATCGGCCGGGGCTTTTCCTATTGTTGTTTGGGGTCTACGGCCAAAAATATGCAATTTAAGTGAGGCTGTATTTATTGTGTTGGGAGCCGCAGAAGACGCGAGAAAGAGAACTGCGGGATATAACTTAGTCGTTGCAGTTCAGGGAATGAGGCGTTAAGCTAAGAAGGACGAGTAGGGGTATGCCGCTAAGGTCTATCGCTTACTTTGTCGTGGAGAAACGCTTGTCGCCGCCGGCCGCGGTGCAGCAATTGACGTGCGACGCATTTCAGTTCGTCGATGCGGCATGGCGCGTGAGCGCGTGCATCTGAAGGGAGCGCATGAACAGGACTGCTAAGATTGTCATCGCGGTTGTGGTTCTTGTAGGGGCCGTGATCCTGTACTTTGCGCGTTCGGAAGAGGACGCCTCGGCCATTGGGGCGGAATACAATACTGTGCTGGGTTGCATGGAATGCGGCGAGCAGTTCAAGGCGGCCGTGCGGTCTGGCGAAGAGTTCCCCCTGTTGTGCGAAAAATGCGGGAAGAAGGCGGCGTGGCGGTGCAAGCAGTGCCGTAGCTGCGGGGAAATCTTCCTGCCGCCGCTGGAAGGGGATCCGCCCCGCCAGCCGATCGTTGCGACGTGTCCGAAATGCAAGAGCCAGATGACCGGGGCCGTGCGGATGGATTCTGAAGGCAAGGACTGAGACCATGATGCGAAATCTGTCAGGCGACCATGAGGGCAGGGAAGGCGCTCGCGCGTGTCATCGACTGATCCGGGGTTTTACGCTCATCGAGCTGCTGGTGGTGGTGTCGATCATCGCGCTGCTGATATCGATTCTGTTGCCTTCCCTGCGGAATGCGAGGGAGCAGGCCAAGCTGGTCAAATGCGGCGCAAACAAGCATCAGATCGGGCTGTCCCTTCAGTACGCGTTCGAGGATTACCGCGCGTACCCATACTGGGATGACGGCAACATCCTGGGCTCTTCGCCAAGGCATTTCAACCGCCTGGGCACGTGGGTTGACGTGTTGTTCACCTTGAAGCACCTCAGCAATTTTGAGGTTGCGTACTGTCCCGCGGATGCCAGGCCGGACAAGATGAACGAGCAGCGTGGCCAGGCTTGGGGTTTCAAGTATCCGGTGGCGCTACGGGGGCCAAACCAGTACGGAGCCGACTACAGCGTCGGCATCTCGGTACCCATGTCCGGGTATGCCGGCGACAGGTCCGCGGAGATGGATTTCAAGCGTGACGCGTTTCCCAGCAACAGAGTCCTGGTGGCGGACAGTTGGTGGCCGTGGATGCACGGATTCTCGGTGCAGTCGCTGCTGACCGGTGTTTTCGATGATCCGTATTGGGGTTCGAGCACGTTTGGATGGCGGCACGGGACGAGGAATGCCCCGGCCGGTTCGATCCTGTTCGTGGACGGCAGCGTTCGGGTGGCCCGCGTGAACATGGGCAACCGGTATTCGGACGGCACGCTGCGCGGCATTACGACGATGGACAAGTTCTTCTGGCGTCAGGGGGAGCATACGGAGATCGGCAATAGTGCCGGTGTGTACAACCAGAAGACCATCGACGAGCAGGAGTTCCAGACGAACGCGTATCCGTACCCGGCGAACTACACGTATCCGGACGCCCTGAATCCGATCTGGTACACGCAGAAGGAGAAGTGGGCGCCGGATCTGTACGATCGCAAAGGGTGGCTGCGGAGATAGCGGCCGGCCCGGAGCGGAGGGGATGAGCCGGCGGGAGCCGCGCAGGGGAGGCGCGGCGTGGCGAGGAATTGATGGAAGACGCAGGGGGAAGAGGCGCATGTCGTGTGGCCCTCCCTGTGTGTAACCAAGCGCATTGCATCATGTCCTGTGGGATGTGGACAGGAAGATGTGGCCCTTGCGAAGGAGGTGGCTTGTGAAGAGGTTCTGTTGCGTATGGGTTCTGGGCGGCGTGGCAGCGGCCCTGGCGTGCCCGCTGTTCGCGGTCGCCGACGAAGTGGCGCAGCCGTGGGGCACGATCCACGGTGACATCGGTGGACGGGCCGCATCGAACCATCCGTCCATGACGTTTCAGGATCAAGTGTGGATCTACGGGGCGGATGTGGCATGGACGCTCGATCTCCCGGCGAACGGAACGGCGCGGACGGGGTTCCGGGCGTCCATCGTCTTCGACGAGTTCGGCAACCTGTACTGGAAGAGTGCGGCCCTGAGCGGGTTCTCCCCGCACGTGATTTCGGTTGATCCGGATGGGAACATCCGGTGGAAAGGGTGGGTCGATCTCAACTCGAACGACACGTTCGATGCGGGCGAGGAACACTACCTTGGCGGGAGTTCCCAGGAATCCGTGGTTGTGGGGGACGGCGGGGCGGAAGGTCGCGTGTACGCGCTGGGCGACGACGGCTCCGACGGCTTCGTTGTGGCGTACAGCAAAGCCACCGGGGAGAGAGTGTGGCAGACTTCTCTGACGGGCTCGAACTTCAAGAACACCGACGACGGCAATGCCCGCCTGACGCCGGTGCTCTACGGCGGCAAGCTGTACATCGTGGGATCCTGGTACCTCATCACCCGCCCGTTCCAGGTCTTCCCGGCGAAGGTTTTCGTGGTCAATACAACGTCGGGTGCGGTGGAATGGAGCACCACGCTGCCGACCTACGATCCGGGTGGACTCCGGCAGAAGCCCAAAGGCCAGATGACCATGGTCCCGGACGCCTTCGGCACGGGCAAGCACGGCCTGTACTTCAACGATTCGTCCGGCCTGGCCGAGGACAACGTACACGACATGTATGCGATCCAGGTCGACACAGCGACGCAGGTCGCAACGCTGGCCTGGTCGAGCGACGGCGGAAAGGTCGCGCGCAGCCACGTGATACACATGCCTGCGGTCGATGAGACCCCCAGGGACCGCGTGTGCACGCCGACCTGGAGCGACTACGGCGGTGAAATGTACTGCTGGGATCTCGACGGGGCGAACCGAAACGTCACCAACAACGCCGCCAACAGCGGCCACGGCTACTATGACATCGGCTCGCTGGAGTTCAACGGACACGACATCATCGCGGGCGGCTTTGAGGGCCAGATCATCCGCTATCGCGACATTGACGTGAATACCAACGGCGACGAAGGCGCGAGTGACGTGTATTACCAGTTGCCCGACAACTGGTGGGGCGAGCCCCGGATGATCGGCGGCCTGTATGCCGACACGCTGGGCAACAGCATCGTGATCTCGGGCACCAACAGCCGGTGCAATTGCACGCAGTACCCGCCGGGCTCGCTGGGTGAGTGCCTCGGTTCGACGGGTTATGAGGCCCGCATCTTCGCCGTCGACGTGACGAACGGAAACGAAGCGCCGCCGCCGTGCGAGGACGTCGATGACGGTCCGATCTACATCGACAACGTCGTCATCAAGGCCGGCTGGAGCGCCGATAGCCTCACGACGGTTCTCGACGTGGGCGGGTTCGAGAGTTATCCCCTGGGTGACATCGACTCGAACGGCAACCCGGGCGGGAGCGGCACGGTGACGTGGGATGCCAATTACTGGAACAGCGTCAACGGCCGCGCGCAAATCGTGGACGTGAGCGGCATCGGCGGCACCGGCAAGGCGATCTGGCTCGATGCGTTCCAGGGCTGCTACACGGACAGCATGGGCATCACCGCGGCCATTCCGAACCTGAACACGTATCCCCACGTGGTCGTGGAGTGGGACCAGTATCGTCCGGACCTGTGGGACAACGTGTTCATGGATGAGGACATGACGCGCGACGGCTGGTTTGCCCTCCAATGGGACGTCGCGAGCGCGACCCATGCCGTCGGATACGATGGCGCGGTGCCGCTGGTACCCGAGAAGTGGCAGCGCGTGAAGTACAAGTTCAACTACACCACGTACGAGGTCAAGGCGACCGTCACAGATGACGTCAACAGCAACGGCGCTCTGGGCTTCGTGGACCCGTTCGACCCGAACTATGCCAATCTGAACGGATGGTCGTGGAATATCAATGGCACGGCTTACACCGAGGCGGAGGTTGCCATTACGCAGCCGTTCTTTGCCTTCAACACCGGCAGCATCGACGATCACAGCTACACGGTGCGCGGCGGACCGTTGCTTGGGCCGACGTTCGGGTCCGAGCAGCACATCTACTACTTCCGTCCGGAGGGTGATTACGGTGTGACGCCGCTGCTGGTTGCGATCAAGGGTCTGGGCGAGTTGATCGACTGCAACCAGAACAGCGTCCCCGACGCGCAGGACATCAACTCCGGTTACAGCGAAGACTGCAACGGCAACAACATTCCGGATGAGTGCGAGATCGACAAGAACAGTACCGCACCGGGCGGTCCGTTCTTCTGCGAGGAAAACTGCAATCCGGATATCAACGACAACGGCATTCCGGACGAGTGCGAAGACCTGACGGGTCCGGTGGTCCAGCAGGCGAAGTCCATCAAGACGCACGGCACCGCCCCGGGCGACTCGGTGAACATCGAGATGGATCAGCAGATCAACCTGAGCCCGGGCCAGGAGCCGGAATATGACGCCATCTACTCGAGCGGCGGCGGAGTGATCTCGTTCGAGCCGGATGCGGATGGCTGGACGCGCATGCTCATCACCGGCGGCGGCTGGTACTACATGAGTGTGAATCTCATGCTGACGGGCGACGGCGCGATCTCGGTGGAAGGCGGCGGGACGATGGAGTTCGACGCACGCTACTACCAGGACGCGACGACCAACACCAACCCGTATGAGGATGCACCGATCTTTGTGACCCTCTACTCGTACAACGAGGCCGGGCAGTACCTCGGCAGCCGCACCTACGGCATCGTGTACCAGACCGGGCCCGGGTGGCAATGCGCTCCGCTGCCGCAGTATCCGAGCTGGGTTCACGTGACCATCGATCTGGGCAACATGTTGGGTGACTACAACTGCGACGGAACGCCGGACGTCAGTGATTCCGGCGACTTTGATCCCGGCCGTGTCACGCTTGTCCGGTTCTACGGCACGGACTGGTTCGGCACCGGCGACGACTACGTCGACATCAAGAACCTGGTGATCAATACGAATCAGCACCCGAACCTGCTGCCCATTAATGTTTTGACCGGCGGCGAATCGCGTACGGGAGGTCCGACCGAGCTCGAGATCAAGTTCGACGAGGACATCTTCGGTGTCGGCGGGCTGGACGTGGCGGATGTGAGCGTCAGCAGCGGCACGGTCACGAATGTGGCCGCGGACGATGACACCCTGACGATCCTGATGAACGGGGCGACCCCGAACGCGTTGCTGACGGTCGGGTTCCCGGGCATCATGGACACGTTCGGGAACATCTCACCCGATCCGATCACCTTCGGCGTGATGGTGGGCGACGCACAGGGCGACTTTGACGTCGACTTGTACGACTTCTACCTGTTCCAGCGGTGCTTCGCCGAGCCGGCGCCGATCGGGGCGTCGTGTGCCAGTTCCGACTTCGTGGCGGACGGCGACGTTGACATCACGAATGACTACCTCCTGTTCGCTCCGGCGATGACGGGCCCCAACCCGTAGGGGCCGTCGCGCAGGAGGCTGGTTGGAGCGTACAACCAGGAAGGCGAATGCCAGGGCCGCCCGTCAGACGGGCGGCCCTTCTTACATGGGGCACTGGCGCCCGGGAGTGTTCGCGGCCGGCGGAAGCCGGTCAACCTCAGGGCTCAATTGCCCTGCGGGCACTGCGGCGTGATCCTTCCACGCAACCGGCCGTGGTCCTCGGGTCACAAGAGCAGGGTCGAGCGCATGGCGATGTACGTCGTTGCCGGGACGATTCCCTCAACGACCGGACGTTCGCCTGTCCGCGGGAGCAGAACCCCCCCGCGGCGGGGTGGAAGACCCCACGTGGCGTGCATGCCGCTCGGTTTGGAATGCACTTGCGGCGATCGCTTCGGGAAGGCGGCCGGAATGGGGTTTCTCAGCCCCGTGGCCGGGCGCTGCGGGCACCGCGTGATGACTCCGCAGGCATCAGACTTTGTCCGCAGCGCGGGCACACCCGGTTGGATAACCCCTCTGCGTTGTCGACGGGCACCCAGTCGGCGTTCTCGATCTTGATCTGGGTGGGGTGGGCCTGTTCGTCATACTGAAAGGCAACATTGTAGACGCCGTGTTGGGGGCATGCGAACCTGATGCTGACGTACATCTCGTTCGCGCTGCATTTTGGGCATGCCCGGGGGCCGACGGCGGCATTATCTTCAAGGGTGTGGCCACACGCCAGACATCGCCACGTTACGGTGAAGTCAAAAGGGGTCCGCGTGACGGGTACAATCGTGCTCTGGTCCTCTGACATGAACTGGTAACCGATGATGACGCCGAGAGCGATCAGCACCGTGACTGCCAGGACGATCTTCCATGTGCCACTGGGTTTCGCGGCGTTTGCCGGCATCGCGGTTGTCCTCAGTTTGGATACTCAGGGAATCGACCGGTCCACCAATAGAGGCCGGCGTGAGAAAAGATGTAATGGTATTCCTGGTTCCACCCCCACTCAGATCCGTACGTCGGAAGATTGCAGAATGTGCAGTCGTTGGCGAGGCCGCGCGGATCGCTGATCTGGGGACCTTCTCGCAGTCCCTTGTCGGTTCGGACGCGGTGCACCGTTCCGTCCAGGCTTGTCATATTGATCTTGCCCGCGTGCCGGCCCGTCAGCCATGTGGGGCCGGCGTACCACGAACGTGCTCCATCGTCCCAGACCAGCCGACCGCCGTCTCGCCAGGGGACACCTTTGCCAAGTATGTTCGTGTTGGTCAAGTCGGTCTTCACCAGCGCGGTATCGGGACCTACTTCGGCAAAGAGGATCGTGTTCGCCGGACGGCGCGGCGCGTACCGCTCAAGATTGAAGGAATGCGGCTCGCCCCAGTGGCGGAACACGTAGTTCAGACCGTACCCGCATGAAGCGACGGTGGCCACGGCGTGGGGTGGGGCGCTCGGGGAGGGGTGTTTGGCCTCAAAGTCAAACTGGTTTCGGAACGGATCGCCCGGGCAGATGAGGATGTCCGGGTTGCCGAGATACTTGGGGAAGAGTTTGTAGAACCACAAGTCTCCCTTTCGAACGTACCAGTCGTATTCGCTCCAGGCGTTGGGAGGGACGAACCCGTTGTTCTCCATCTGGTATGTGATGATCGCGGTGGCGGTCTGCTTGCACTGCGCGCCGCACGCAACGGCCTGGGCCTGCTGGCGGGCATTCTTCATCGACGGCAGGAGGATCGATATGAGCAGGGCGATGATGCTGACCACGACCAGCAGTTCGATCAGGGTGAACCCGCGCCGGTGGGATACATGATAAACGGTTCGCGACATGACTCCCGTCTCCGTTCTGATGTGGCCGCCTTGGACGGCCAGTCCCAACAACACCGGCCGAAGGCCGGTTCGCGCGCCAAGAGGATTCGATCTGCGAGATAACCTATAAGTAATATGCCCCATTTTCCGGCTTGCGCCAAGTTTGCCATTTGGGTTTTTCTGCAAGGTCGGGAACTTCTGTGAAGATCGTCGTCCCGGGCCGGCGGCAGAATGGGGAAGCGGCGAAAGATGGCGTGCTGGAGCGCTCGGCCGGTTTCCTCATGCCTTCGCCGCACCCCCAAGTGGAGACCAGAAACACAGGACGGCCTCGGTGGTGTTGGCCCGTCCAGTCCTCAGGGTCCCGGCCGGGATTCGTCGTCGCTGAACGCGAGCGACTTATCCCTCTGCAAGGGTGCGTAAGACTCCGAGCCTTGGTGGTCCATCGGTGATGGCTGGGGCTTGTGC
>CAZBFW010000017.1:14131-16518 GCA_964491135.1 uncultured Phycisphaeraceae bacterium
AGTCCAACGCGACGTGGCACGATCTGAGGGAGTCCCCCCCGGCGTGCTGCACCCAGGCGTGTCTGCCCTGCAGTACCCACCATCGTCTGGCCACCATCCCGCTCATGCGCGCTCAACGAAACAACCTGGGGTGTTCGACGTGCGGCGATTCAGGGCTGGCGATCAGTGAGGTCTCCGCGATCTGGATGGCTCTCGCCTATGCCAGGCTTTGCGGGGGGGTTGGATGAGACACATGCGTTCGAGCACACCTCATCCCGCGTCTCTCCATTGACGCGGATGCCACTGCAGTCTTCGTGACGGCCCTTGAGGCCGGTGGACCCTGATCGGGCCTGAATATCCTGGCAGCGGTCATTGCGGCGACGGCGGGCTTGCCGGACGAGGCCTTGCGCGAGCCCGGATGGCGGGTTCTCGTGTGATCGAAGGCAGTTTATGCGGGGGCTGCGCGCCGGCTCGGCCATGTCGGCGAAGCTCGACTGCCGGCGGCTTCTCGGGCAGCGGTCCAGCGAGTTCGGTGGTTCTGTATCTAAGCTGTTGATAATGCATCGGTTAGAAGTATGTGGGTGATTGTGCCCAGGTTCGGGGGTGGAGTCGGCCCACTCGGTCGAGGCGGCAGAGGTCCGAATAAGCGATGGGCCTTATGTTGACCTGATCCAGCGGTTATGGTAACCTGGGGACACGCGAAGGAGGATCGCGTCCGGGGATGGGAGACGCGTGCAATAGATGGCGGGGAGAGGGAGATCCTGCCTGTTTTGCACCGTTCGTCGTTTTGACGTCTAAGTTGGGTTGTATTGGGCGTTGCCGCTATGCGCCGAATCGGGCGTGTCCAAGTCGGGCGGCAGCGGACCCGGCTTAGCCAACGGCAGGGGGAGAGGAACGCCTCATGAGGCCCGATTCCGGACCTGCTTACGCATCGTACCGCGAGCACAAGCGGGCGAGTACGCCGAGGCTTGCGGGTGGACGCGCCACCGGCGTTTCGTCCGGCTGGCGTGCGATCGCAGTCGTCAATTCTCGGCCGCGTGACGAACGCGCGGCGATCACGAAACGAATGCGGCATATCCCATCACACGTGGGGGTCTGTCGACCCACTCCGTTCTGCAGCGCGGTTGCTGGAAACGGTTGTGGGCGCGGACTCTGAGAGGAGGCAAGGAAATGGCGTGGAGAAGAGTGGTTTGGCTGGGGGGCGCTGTACTGTTGTGTACCAGCGTCTTGGCAATTGCAGGAGGGGACGTCGACACCGCGAAGACATCAACGGTGCACGAGGGGAGGACGGCAGACACGTCCTGGATGACGAGCGTGGAGGCGCTCAAGGAGTTTGAATCCGGGATTTCAGCCGTCAAGCCGCTGGGAGACCTGGAGAAGGCGGCGCTGGAGGCTGCGATGGAGTCGGGCCGGCAGGGCGGCGACACGTGCGAGACGGCCGTCGTGCTGAACGGCCCGCTGCCCATTTCGGTGTCCGGCACCACCGTCGGGTACACCAACAACTACGACGAAGTGTGCAACTACAGCGGCTCGACGGCCCCGGACGTGGTGTACATGTTCACGCCGGCGGCGGACGTGACGGTGGACCTGACGCTCTGCGACGGTGCGACGAACTACGACTCGAAGATGTACGTCTACGAGAACACGTGTCCGACCCCCGGTTCGCCGTACGCGTGCAACGACGATGCATGCACATCGGCGGCGGGTCAGAACTACGTGTCTCGCATCCTGCATCTGCCCCTGACCGGCGGGAACACGTACTACATCGTGATCGACGGCTACTCGACGGCGGCGGGCAACTACTTCCTGGACATCACGGAGTACATTCCGCCGGTGGGTGCGTGCTGCGTGGACGAGGTCTGCGTGGCCACCAACACGGAAGTGGAGTGCACTGCGCTGGGCGGTGCGTGGTTTGAAGGTCAAGACTGCGCGACCTTCGTGTGTCCTTCCGTGCCGACGTGCCCGGCCGGCAGCCTGGTGAGCCAGTTGCCGCATCCGGGAGATTCCTCGGCCCTGGTTGGCTTCCCGTCGGACACGGGCTTCACGATCAGCGGGACGCCGTCTCCGCGGAAGAATGCGGAAAACTACACGGTGGACGAAGACATCTGGGGCATCCGCTGGTGGGGCGTTCGCAACGTGCAGGGTTGGGCCCAGTGCGGCGAAGACCCGATGACGTTTGAGATCAAGTTCTACCAGGACAGCGCCGGGTTCCCGGGCGCCGAGGTGTTCTCCGAGACCCACACCATCACCGCCCAGTGGGCGGGCGAAGGCTGGTGGGGCACGGACACCCTTTGGATGTGGGAAGCGACGTTCAACAACCCGGTGACGCTGCGGAGCGGCTGGGTCTCCATTCAGGGCATCAGCGATCCGCAGACTTGCTGGTTCCTCTGGGTCACGTCGCCGACCGG
>CAZBFW010000018.1:0-12042 GCA_964491135.1 uncultured Phycisphaeraceae bacterium
CGCACGCCGGACGGGCCGCTCGCATCGGCCGAGCTGTTCGTGATCATCAATCTCCCGAAACGCTCCACCGGCACCGATGCGAACGTGGCGCTGCGCGGCGTCGGGAGCATGGCCGCCCGGGTGCGGGGCGACGTCCGGATCATCGCAGGCCGGCCGTTCGAGCCCGGCCGCAACGAGGTCATCGTCGGGGCCGGCGCGGCGCGGGCCTTCGCGGGACTGGATCTGAACGAACGAATCAGCGTTGGGGATACCGAGTGGGAGGTGGTGGGGGTGTTCTCCGGCGGAGGCGGTGCGTCCGAGTCGGAAATCTGGACGGATGCCGCAGTGCTCCAGCCCGCCTATCACCGCGGTGATTCGTACCAATCGGTGTACGCGAAGCTCGCCTCGCCGGACGCATTCGAGGAGTTCGAGACCGCGCTGGACGGAAATCCGCAACTGAAGGTCAAGACTCTACGCCTCAGCGAGTACCTCGCCGACCAGTCCAGCATGCTGACGACGTTCATTGAGAGGATCGGTGTGGCCATCGCGGCGATGATGGCCCTGGGGGCGCTCTTCGGCGCCCTGAACACCATGTACAGCGCCGTGGCAGCCCGCACCCGGGAGATCGCCACCTTGCGGGCACTGGGCTTTGGGTCCGGCCCGGTCATCCTCTCCGTTCTGTTCGAGTCCCTGGTCATCTCTCTGGTCGGCGGCGTCGCCGGCGCGGCGTTGGCGTACTTCGCCCTGGACGGCTTCAAAGCCTCGACCATCAACTGGCAGAGTTTCAGCCAGATCGCGTTTGCCTTCGCCGTCACGCCCCCGCTCCTGGCCGTCGCCATCCTCTGGGCCGCGGCCATCGGCCTGTTGGGCGGGCTGTTTCCCGCCATCCGCGCCGCCCGCCTTCCCGTCGCCGCCGCCCTGCGGGAGACATAGTCGCCCTGTGCCACTGTCCTTGAACAGTGGACTCCGGCGTGTTGTCGCGTGGGGCTGTCCCTGAACCATGCTTACCCCCCCCATACTCCGCGTCGGCTCCAGCGTTCTCGATCCTGGTTCCATGCAAAACACGGTCCGCTATCAAGGACACTTGCGGCGTGTCTATAATGGCCGCGATATCGTCAGGACTGAACGATCCGAAACTGGGAGACCTACTATGATGCGTGGAAGGGCAGCGGCGGCGGTTGTGTTGTTGGCAGGGGCGCTCGCCTCGATCTCCTGCACGACAAACTGGGGGAACTCGACACAAGGTCCGGAGGGTCCGGACTATTCCCAGACCTACGAGGGGCCGTTCACGCGCACCGTGAAGGCGACGCTCCAGTTCACCATCGAGCCGAACGGTGATGCGCCGGCGGGCGATCCCTGGCATCTGTGGCAGGCCGTACCTCGCAACACCATGACGCAGGAAGTGCTGTCCGAGGCGCAGTTTGACGTGGAACCGACAAACTGGCTCACGGACCCTGACTTCGGCAACACGATTGCGCACTGGGAGTTCAGCGCGGCCCGGACGCTTGCGGTCCGGGGCGAGTTCACGCTGAAGGTCAACAACGTGCTGACCCAGATCAATCCGGACCAGGTCGGGCAGTACGACACGGAATCGGCGGAATACGTGCTCTACACCCGGAGCGAGCGCATCAACAAGGTCAGCGATCCGGTGCGCGCGATCGCCGAGGAAATTCGGGACGGTTGCGAGCAGGCGGAGAACCCCTACCTTCTCGCGCAGTGCGCGTATTGGTGGGTGCTGGATCACATGGTGTATGCGTACCCCCTGGACCGCGACGCCACCCTGGATGACGTTCTGGCAGACTCGCTCGAGCACGCCGGCGTAACGTACTACCGCGGCGACTGCGGCAGCTACAGTTGCCTGTACAACTCGATTCTGCGGGCGCTGGGCGTCCCGGCCCGTATGGCGGTCGGCGGGTGGAGCGTGGGAGAGGACCAGTGGCACGTATGGTCGGAGATTCTGATCCCGGGTTACGGGTGGATTCCCGTCGACACGTCGGCCGCGGACGTGTTCCTCTACGACGAAGGGGCGGAGCTCAACGCGTTGGGCGACAAATACTTCGGGGGGGCTCCCTTCGCCCCGCACGCGGAGTTCTACTTCGGCAACATCGACCCCTTCCGCTTCGTCTTCTCGATCGGGAACGACGTCGCCTTGGAGCCGGTGGTGGACTGGGACATGAGCCCCTATACCGCCACCGCGTACTATTTCGAGGGCCGTGCCGGCTACATGCAGACCCCCATCTATCATTTCGGACTGAGTCTGGACGGCTACATCGCGTTCGAGGAGATCGAGCCGTGAGAGAGACGTGATGGCAGGCTCCAGACTGCAGAGGCCTGACGAACGTCGAGCGGCTTGGTTTGGGTTGGAAATGATACGAACGAGTGGTCTGCCCCGATCGTTGCGGGGAACCGCCGTCCCCGCCGGAACGTCGAATAGTCCGTGAGAGCTCGGATGCGGAAATGGCCGCGTCCCGGGGACGCAGGAGGGACCTATGAAACACTCCGTCAAGGTGGTGCTCTGCGCTGCGGCGCTTCTGGTGTTGGTCCTGTGCGTATGGAACTGGAACCGTTCGTCGGCCCGGCCATCGGCTTTCCCGTTGAGCCTGACCGCGCTGGAGCAGATCGATTCGGGACAGATCTGGTTTGAGGAGAAAGACGGCGAGATCCATGTGCGCGTAACCGATCGCTTTGGAGACGCGCACGTTCACCGATTGGACTACGGTGACATGCCCCGGGAGAAGGCGCTCGAGATTCTGAAAGCGAAGCAGGCCGAATTGCAGTAGACCAGCGCACAGCGATGAGGGACCGTAATCGTCGTGAGGGCCGGTCCCTCATTGCGTCTGCGTGGTGAGAGGACGTCAGCCCCGAAGGCCGTTGCCGGTGGCTGCTCGCTCGGCCGCGGGCATGCGCTCCAGCACGGTCAGGGCGATTTCGGTCCGCTCGATGAACGCACGCATGTCCGGCAGGCGCTTGGCCGGGTCTTTCTCGCAGCACGTCTCGATCAGCTTCGCCACCACCGTGGGGACTTCCACGTTGGTGGGCTGGGCGAGCTCAACCCGCTTGCCCAGCAGGGCCTGGGAATGAATCGTGATGTTCTGGTTCATGTCCGTGGCAATCGGCCGGCCGGTGATGATCCGGTGCAGCGATGCCGCCAGGGCAAACACATCCGTCCGTCGATCAAGCACGTTCAGTGCCACTTGTTCCGGCGCCATGTAGTCCATCGTGCCCTGGACCCGGGATTTGGAGGTGTAGATCGGACAGCTCTGCCCGAAATCAATCAGTTTCACTTTTTCACTCGGCGTCACCAGAAGGTTGCCGGGTTTCAGGTCGGCGTGGACAAAGCCGGCTTGGTGCATGGCGTCCAGGCCCTCGGCGGCCTGGATGAACAGCCGCAGCAGTTGCGTAATGGGCCGGGAGAACTCCTGGTCGTTCATGGGCATGCCGTCCACGTATTCCATGAACAACATGGCGGCCTTGATCCGCAGCCGGCGCCGGACGTACCGCAGTTCGTGGACCTTGCGGATGGCAGGGTGATCAAGCTGGCTGCCCGTCACATACTCTGCCTTGAGCTGCTCGATGAACTTCTGGTCTTCCGGGGTGTGAATCTTGACGTTCTTGACTGTGTACAGCGAACCCGTCCGCGTACAGCGAACCTTGAACAGGGTGCTGGCGGCTCCGTTCCCCAGCTTGGCCAGAATCCGGTAATTGGGAATGTCGATGCTCATCCCGTGGATCTCCATCCCAAACCGAAAGCGCAAGCCCGGCCGCGCAATCGGCTTTTCCACCTCGTGCAACGGTCTCCGGAATGACCCGATGGCCAAGCGACCCGCGATCTGCGGGCGCTCCCGAATTCGACCCCCCGCCGGTGCCAAAGCACCCACGGGAATGTCAGTCGTTGCCTTGGTTTTCCCCAAAAAGGGTCTCAGGTTCCACCACGCGGCCTTCCGCACCCCTGGACACGCTTGTCCACAACGTACAGGCCGCACCGACTCTATCGACGAAGTGGCACCGGATAGGTCGTCGGGGGACGATAGGATGATAGCGATTCACGCGCCGTCACGCGGCGGAAGGATTAACTCGCACAACCTATCCTACCACGTACCCCGAAGTATACGTCCGGTTAAACTGTCCGTCAAACCATGCTCAGTTCCGGGACACCCACTTCGTCCAATTTACCCCGTTGCCGCTCTGGATACGTCCGGCCGGACGCCTCGACCCGGCGAAGCGTCAGAATGGACAGCTCTGGCGGGCACAGGAACCGAAACCGAAACGGCGTGGACACGCCGAGGCCCGCGCTGACGTTCAGGCAGCGTCCTTGTACCATATGCAGTCCGCGTACCATCCCCAGGGGAATCTGGTCCTGAGCCCAGAAGCAGCCCACCAGGGGCAACCGGATCTGCCCCCCGTGGGTATGCCCAGCCAGCACAACCCGCACCCGAGGGTCTCGAATTCGGTACACCGTCGAGGGGTAGTGGGCCAGCAGGACCGCCATCTGGTCCGGGCCGACCCCGTCCATGGCCCGGTCCGGCATGCCCGGCTGCCCGCCGGTCTGGCTCACTCCGGCCACCGCCAGCGTCGACCGATTCACGCGAATGGGCAGCGCTTCATCGCACAGGAACGTCACCGGAAGCCCCGTCTGGTGGGCAAGGGCCTCCGGGTCGTGATTGCCCAGCACGGCCAGGCATCGGGACCGTTCCGCCAGGGGCTCAAAGAAGCGGCGGCACAGGTCCGCTGCTTCGTCGCCACTTTGCCCGGCGCACGCGATATCCCCGGTGCAGACGAGCAGATTGTAGTCCAGTTTCAGAAGGAGCGCTTGCGCTTCGAGGGCCGGGCCGTCGAGAGATCGCAGGTGCAGGTCGCTGATGTGCGCGATCCGCAACCCGTCCGCTTCGCCCGGCAGGCAGGCGATCGGGATGTCGTGAGACTGCAGTTGTACTGCGCCGTTGAACACTGCCGTTTCCCCTCGCGCTCGGGCCGCTCCTCGACCCGGGGGGCCGGGGAGTGAATGCCCCCGTGCGTGCCCGAACGAACTCTAGAATACGATCCAGGCCTTAGCAAGATTGCGGCGCGCATCGTGAGGTATCGGACTGCGGCGGCGTCCTGCTCGCGGGTCCGTGCGGTTTACCGGACGAATTGGAGGATGTCAGACGTAATGTCCGCCGGCGGTATCGGACGACCGGTCGTCTTCACACGCCCTCGTACAGAGGAGTGGAGAGATAGCGTTCGCCCGCGCTCGCGAGGATCACAATGATGGTCTTGCCCTTGTTTTCGGGCATATGGGCCACAGTGTTGGCGGCACAGAGAGCGGCCCCGGACGAGATGCCGCACAGAATGCCCTCTTCCAGTGCCGCCCGCCGGGCCCAGGCGTAGGCCTCCGGCGTGTCCACGCGGACCACGTCGTCAATCACGTCAATGTTGAGAACCTCCGGGATGAATCCGGCCCCGATCCCCTGGATGCCGTGCTTGCCGGGCTGAGGCGCCTTGCCCTCGCGGACCTGACTGATGACCGGTGACGTGGACGGCTCCACGGCATAACACCGGAACGTCGGTTTTCGGCTCTTCAACACTTCGCCTGCGCCGGTAATTGTTCCTCCGGTGCCCACGCCCGCGACCAGCACGTCCGCCTTGCCTTCCGTGTCCGCCCAGATCTCCTCGGCCGTCGTCCGGCGGTGGACTTCCGCGTTGGCGGGGTTGCAGAACTGTTGTGGAACGTAGGCGTTCGGCGTTTCGGCCGCCAGCTTCGTGGCCATCGCAATGGCCCCCTTCATCCCCTGGTCACCGGGAGTCAGCACGAGTTGGGCGCCCAGCGCCCGTAGCAGGGTTCGCCGCTCCACGGACATGGTCTCGGGCATGGTCAGAGTGAGCTTGTATCCCTTGGCCGCACAGACGAAGGCAAGGGCGATCCCCGTGTTGCCCGATGTCGGTTCAATAATGGCGGACTTCTTGTTGATGTGCCCCTCCGCTTCCGCCGCCTCGATCATGGCCACTCCGATCCGGTCCTTCACGCTGGACAGCGGATTGAAGAACTCGAGCTTGGCATACACAGCAGCCGGAGCCTCGATGATCCGATTAATGCGGACAAGCGGAGTCCGCCCGATCGTGCGCAATACGTTGTCGAACACTCCATTCATGGTGTGGCTCCCGGATTTGGCGTCGGCCCGCACGGAATTCCACGGCCGCGGTACCATAGGCAGCCTCGCCGCCACTGTCAATGAATGCAGGTGTGGCAGGGCGGTGATCTCTGGTGATCGTGCCGTCCTGGACGGTGGCACGGCCCCAGGCGCCGGGTACAATGCCCACCGCCATGTCCGGAGCCGCGCCGAAAGCGGGCGCGGTGGTGTATCCGGCAGGCTTCACGGAGCATGTGGCGAAGACAAGACAGGAAAGGAACCGGTATCCATGAAATCGCGTTTTGCCCGATTGGCAGTGATGCTGTTGGCCTTCCACCTGGCGGCCAACGCCGTGCTGGCGTTTTCGGTCGGGCCGTTCAGCTTCGGCTTCTTTAACCCCGCGCTGACAAGCTGGTTTCTCTGGCCGTTCGGGCTGGTGGGCTGCAACTGACCCCGCCGGCCGCAGGCCTCGGGCGTCGGCAGGTCGGACAGGTGTGACGGGCCGCGGCCCGGTTCAGGCCGGGCCGGCATCGATGAGAGTGCCGATCGACTCGCCGAGTACGGCTCGACGCATGTTGCCGGGCACGTTGAGATCGAACACGATGAGCGGGACGTGGTTTCGCTGGCACATGTCGACGGCGCTGACGTCCATGACCTTCAGACGCTGGTCGATGACCTCGTTGTAGGTCAGGTGCGTGAACCGTTTGGCCGAGGGGTTCTGCAGGGGGTCGCAGTCGTACACGCCGTCCACCTTGGTGGCCTTGAGGACGATCGCCGCGCCGACCTCCGTCGCCCGCAGCGCGGCGCACGTGTCGGTCGTGACGAACGGATTGCCCGTCCCGCCGGCAAAGATCACGACGCGGCCCTTCTCCAGGTGCCGAATGGCCCGACGGCGGATAAACTTCTCGCAGACGCGATCAACGGCCACGGCGCTTAGCACGCGGGTGTCGATCCCGATGCCCTCCAGGGTGTCCTGGATGGCCAGCGCGTTGATGACCGTGCCGAGCATGCCCATGTAGTGACCGGTGACCTCCACGATGTGCGTGTCACGGGCCAGTTCCGTACCGCGCACGATGTTCCCGCCGCCGACCACCAGGCAGAGCTGCACACCCAGTTCGGCGACCTGTTTGATCTCGGATGCAACCTTCTGCAGGGCGGGCCCGTCGATTCCCTTGCCGCCCTTCTCGCACAGCCCCTCGCCGCTGACCTTCAGCAGAACCCGGTTGTACTTCGGCTTGGCCATGATCGCGATATCCTGCCCCTGCCGATCCGGCGCACCGCCCTCTCCGCGCGGGGCGAAAAAAAGGGGCCTTTCGGCCCCGGGAACATCGGGCGGTCTTATCCGCCGATACTCAGGTATGCCACGTCCTGCACGGCCTTCACGCCCGCCGCCTTCAGCACGTCGCCCACCTTCTTCTTCTCGTAGTCGGGCTTGACGTGCTCCTGATCCATCAGGGCGTTCTCCGCGCAGAACGCATTGACCTTCCCCTGCACGATCTTGTCGATGATCTGGGCCGGCTTCCCCTCCGACTCCGCCACTTCGCGGGCCGTGCGACGGACGATCTCCAGCCGATCGGCCGGGATCTGGTCGCGGGTGACCGCCAGCGGCTGCGCGAAGGTTACATGGTGGCACAAATCCACCGCCACCGCCTCGTCGGACGGCGTGGCATCCAGTGCGATCAGCACGCCCTTCTTGCCGTCATGATGCACGTACCCGCAGAGATAACCTCCGGCCACCTTGCGGCAGGCCGTCAGCTTCATGGTCTCCCGGATCTTGCCGTACACCTCGGTGAGCAGGTCTTCAACGGTGCGACGCGGAGCGGTGACCGCGGCGGCCTTCAGGATGACCTGCGGGGCCGGCGCCTTGTCGGCTTGTGCGGCGACCGTGCGGGCGATCGCATCCGCCAGCGCGATGAACTCCGAGTTCTTGGCCACCGGGGCCGTCTCGCAGCGCAGGTCGATGATGGCGCCCGTCTTCCTGTTGTCGTCAATGTATACGTGAATGCGGCCTTCGCCCGTCTGCCGATCCGCCCGTTCCTCCATCTTGCCCTTGTGCTTCTTGCGAAGCCACTCGATGGCCGCGGCCTCATCGCCGTTGCATTCGGTGAGGGCCTGCTTGCATTCCATCATGGGCAGGTCCGTCCGGTCTCGCAGGGCGCGAACCTGTGCCGCAGAAATTGTTGCCATTCGCTCAATCCTCCAGACCGTCGGGCGGCCGCACCGTCGGGCCGCCAGACTCGTTCCACATCCGCCGTCCGGTTCCAGTCCGGCCGGGGATCGATCACTTGGTTTCCACTCTCGGATGAGTCCACCCGCTGGACGGGCAGCGCTGCAGCCTGTTTCCGCTTTTCACGGAACCTACGCGGGCGGTGCCGCCTCGCCCGCCTCGGTCGAACGGGTCGGTGCAGCGGGCTGTTCCGGCCGATCGGCCGGAGCCGTCTCGGCGGCCACGCCGGCCGGCTCCACCTCCGTCTCGGCCCGCGCCGTCGCGGACCTTCGGGGACGCCGGCGTCGGGAGGCCTCCGGCCCCTCATCATGAGGTGCTTCGACGCGCCCGCGCTTCCCGCTTTCGACGGCCACGGCCATGTGCCTCAGCACGACTTCGATCGACCGCATGGAATCGTCATTCCCGGGAATCGGGATGTCCGCGAAATCGGGATCCGAATCCGTGTCGATCAGACAGATTGTCGGGATTCCCAGCTTTTTGGCCTCCTTGACCGCGATGTGCTCGCGGTGAACGTCAATGACCACCAGCGCCTTGGGCAGGCGGGTCATGTTCCGGATGCCATCCAGGTTGCGTTTGATCTTGCGACGCTCGCGATTGTCCCGGGCAATCCGCTTCTTGCTGTACTGAAGAAGCGTGCCGTCCGCCTCTTCCCGCTCAAGCAGCTCCAGGCGGGCCAGACGCGACCGGATCGTCTCGAAATTGGTCAGCGTTCCGCCCAGCCATCGCTCCGCCACAAAGGGCATGCCGGCCTGCCGGGCATACGATTCCACCGCATGGCGAGCCTGCCGCTTCGTTCCGACAAACAACACGTCCCCATTCTCAGCCACGGTGCGCGCGATGAACTTCTTGGCCCGAATCAGGCCCTTGACCGTCTCGCGGATGTCGATCACGTGGATCATGTTCCGCTTCCCGAAAATGTACGGCGACATCTTCGGGTTCCAACGGCTCACGCGATGGCCGAAATGGATTCCAGAGTCAACCAGTTCCCGTACCAACTCCGACGCCAAACAGCACCTCCTCTGAAAAGCCTCATTCCCGTACCGCACGGAGGGACACGTTCCCGATCCCGGAAGGGACCTGTGAACCCCATATTGGTATCAGAATCGGCGGTCAAATCAAGGGGGAAACCCGCGCACCCGCCCGGAAGCCCGGCGGAAGGCGCCTGCGTTGATTCGCGCGGCCTCGCACGCTAAAGTCCCGGCGCTGCCGTCAATTACGTGAACCAGGCGGAGTCCGGGATGACACGACCCACCCCATCTCACCTCCCTGAGTCGCTCCTATTCATCAGTGCGGCCGAGCCCAGCGCCGACCTGCATGGGGCGTCGCTCATCCGGGCCGTCCGCAGGCTCCGCCCCGAAGTGCGGTTCGCAGGCGTGGCCGGACCCGCCATGAGGGGAGAGGGCTGTTGGACCATCTTTGACATGTGCCATCGGTCCGCAATGCTGGCAGCGGCGTTTGGGGCGATCGGGGCCGCCCGGCGCATGTGGGCCACCTCCCGGGCCCATCTGGCCGAGTACCCCTTCCGAGCGGCTGTCCTGATTGACTCTCCCGCCCTCCATCTCCCCCTCGCAAAACGGGCAAAAAAGCTGGGCGTCCCCATCTTCTACTATATTGCCCCCCAGGTGTGGGCCTGGGGGCAGTACCGAGTCCCACGCATCCGACGCCGCGTGGACCGGATGGCCGTCATCCTGCCGTTTGAGCAGGAGTACTTCCGAGAGCGGGGGATTGACGCCACCTTCGTCGGCCATCCCCTGTTCGAAGTCCTGCTTGATCGAAAGCTGGACGAGCAGCGCGTGAGCGAGATTCGTGGCCGCGGATCGCCCGTCGTTGCTCTGCTACCGGGCTCGCGTCGGCACGTCGTGGAAGAGGTGCTCCCCGGTCAGCTTCAGGTCGCGGCCGCCATTGCCCGGCGACATCCCAACGCCACATTCCCGGTCTCCGTGGCCAACCCCACGGCGCGACAGGCCATCGAGCCCCTGGTGGGACGGGCGGGTCTTTCCACCACATTGCACGACGGGGAAAACGGGGAAATCCTCTCGGCGGCGGACCTGGTTCTGGCCGCCTCGGGGACGGCCACCCTGGAGGTGGCCTTCTACCATAAACCCATGATTATCATGTACAACGGATCGCGGTGGGGGTACCGCCTGGTAGGGCGGTGGTTGATCCGGACGCGGCACCTGTCCTTGGTGAACATCCTCGCGGGGCGGGAGATCGTGCCCGAATTCATGCCCTACTATACGGCCACGGCCCCGATCGCGGATCAGGCGCTTCGGATACTCACCACGCCGGAACTGTCCACGCGCATGGAGGTCGACCTGTCCGACATGGTGGGGCCGCTGCTAAAGCCTGGCGCGTCTGAGAACGCCGCCCGCTTGCTGCTGGACCTGATCGACCGGAGACCGTGCCCACCCGCGGATTGAGCGAGCCATCAGGCCACGCCGCTGCCGGGCGGGATGTCCCGGTCAGTCGTCAGCACGACGATGTCCGAATCACCCGGCGTGCACGCTGCCAGCAGCATTCCCTGGCTTTCGTAGCCGCGCATCTTCCGGGGCGCCAGGTTGGCCACCACGATGATGTTCTTGCCGACCAGGTCCTCCGGGCGGTAGTGCTTCTTGATTCCCGCGACGATCTGCCGCTCCTCGGTGCCCATATCCACCTTGAGAACCAGCAGTTTGTCCGCGTCGGGGTGCTCCCGCGCCTCCACTACGCGGGCGACGCGCAGCTTGATCTTCAGGAACTCATCGAACGTAATCACTTCGGGTTGACCAGACATGTTCGGCTTTCTCCCTGTGTTCTGAGAGACCAGCCAGTCTAGTCGAGCCGGGGTGGGGTTGCAACGGTGCAAAGGGCCTCCCCGTCCCAGACGCAGACCCTCGCGCGGCGAACTCCATTGACATCTGGAACCGAATCGATGCTGATGTGTCTAAGAAATGGTGGATTCTATAGGGGAAATCACGCAGTCGGCCGGACCCGAGAGTCTGGGTCTGAACAAGCGCAGGAGGTCAATGCCATGCGACGAACGGTCAGCCAGGTGATGTTCGCGGTTCTGATGATCACAACAGTTGTCGACGGCCAGGACGTGCCGCTCAAGCGTGTGACGATTTTTTCCAGCGGCGTCGCGTTCTACGAACGGGCCGGGCACGTGGATGGTACGGCCACCATGGAGCTGCCATTCAAGACTGCCCAGATTAACGACATTCTGAAATCGATGGTACTCCAGGACATGGGCGGCGGGAAAATCCGCCCGGTGGTCTACGCGCCAAAGGACCCGATCGAGAAGACGTTGCGGTCGTTCGGGATCGACCTGACACAGGATCGCACGCTCGGAGAATTCCTCGGAGATTTACGGGGCACGCCGGTGGAGATCACCGTCCGAGGTGATTCCAAGCCGATCGAGGGGAGCGTGCTGAGCGTCGAGCGGCAGATTGTGATCCTGGAGGACAAGGAGGTCCCGCACGACGTGCTGAACGTCGTTTGCGCGGAGGGAATTCGTGCGTTCCGGCTGACGGAACTATCCGGCGTCCGGCTGGCCGATCCGAAGTTGAACGGGGAGCTCTTCAAGGCCCTGGGCGTTCTGGCCGGTTCGCACGATGCGGACAAGAAGCCGGTGGTTCTGGAGTTCGCCGGCGAGGGCAAGCGGGAGGTGCGCGTGTCGTACATCCTGGAAGCCCCGATCTGGAAGACGAGCTACCGGCTGGTGCTGGACGGCGAGAAGCCGTTCCTGCAGGG
>CAZBFW010000018.1:12142-16345 GCA_964491135.1 uncultured Phycisphaeraceae bacterium
GGCACATATGCAGGCGACGCCCAGTTGCCCGACGTCACGCCCGGCGAGAAGCGGCTGATCTCGTACTCACTGGATCTAAAGCGGGAGGTGGAGCGCGTTTCGAAGGCGGAGCCGGAAGTGCTGACGTCCGTCCGCATCGCCAAGGGCACGCTGATCGCCACCCGGAAGTACGTCGAAGAATACACGTTCAACGTGAAGAACAAGGACGATGCGGCCCGGGCCGTGCTGCTCGAGCATCCGTTCCGGTCAGATTGGACGCTGGTGACGCCGAAGGACCCGTTCGAGCGGACGCCGCAAGTATACCGCTTCAAGGTGGACGCCAAGCCGAACGAGACCACGAGCCTGACCGTCCGCGAGGAGCGGCAGGGCGACCAGTACATCGCGTTGAGCAGCAGCGGCCTGGACACGATCGAGTTCTACATCCGGGCGAAAGCGGTCAGTCCGAAGGTGCGCGAGGCGCTGGAGAAGGTCGCCCAGATGCGAAACGAACTGGGCAACACGCAGGCCCGCAAGAACCAGCAGACACAGCGCGTGACGCAGATCACGGCGGACCAGGGCCGCGTTCGCGAGAACCTCAAGACGGTTCGCGAGGGCACGGAATTATACGAGCGCTACCTCAAGAAACTGACCGAGCAGGAGAACGAACTGGACGAGGCGAATCGCCTGATCGGGCAGTACACCCAGGAGGAGCAGCAGAAGAAGGAAGCGCTCGACCAATATCTGCTCAACCTGAGCATTGAGTAGGAGGCGCGCCTTCGGCCGTCCGCGCGGATTCGATCGGAACCACTTGAGCGGACTCGCGTCCGCTGAATTGGCTCATGCTTCGCTCAGGGTGGAGGCCACAACGCCGGCCGCCAGATTCACCCGTCTGCGGCGGCGGGCAGCCCGGCTGCCCGGGTTCTGCGAGAAGGACCGGACACTGCTGCACCCCATGTGGTCCTCGGCGATTGGCGTAACATATTGTTTGTAAGCAAGTTACGCGCAGCGACAGGGCCGCCGGTGAAAATCAGCCATCAAACGGTTGAAAATCAACCACCAAATGGTCGATTTTCAACCGCGCTGCAGCGGGATCTTGGCCCTCGGCCTTCGGATGGAAGTCCTTCGATGAAGATGCAATTCAACACTTTCCTGATGGTGCTTGCCTTGGGCGGGCTTGCTGGCTGTTCCATGGAGCCGGGATCGTCGAGATCTGCCCACACGGACGACGACAATTCCAACATCGACGCCAACACGAACACCAACGAAAACCCCGCCACGTACCTCGACCCCGTGTGCGACGCCGGAACGAGCACCGGGGACGTCCAGGCGCCCGTACACCTCGTGACACTGGCCGGCCAGACGAGCTGGTTCGCGTCGCCGCTGGTCTACGACCTGGACGCCGATGGCAACCAGGAGCTGATCGCCGCCTATTACTCCATCTACGTCTTCGATCGCGACGGGAACCTGCTGGACACCGCCGAGGACGGGGATGGCCGGGTGTACGCGCCCCACGTGGTCGCAGATCTGGATGGTGACGGGATCGTCGAAGTGGTCGCGGGCAAGGGAAGCCGCGTGTACGCCTGGGAATGGGCCTCATCCGCCCTCACCATCAAGCGCGGCTGGCCGGCCGACACCACCACCGCCGGGGAATCCCCGGAGGTACGCGGCCTGGCCGCTGCCGACCTGAACCACGACGGCCTCATCGAAGTGGTGGCCACCACCACGCAGACGCAGCCCAGCGCCGACGGCGGCGCCCAGGTGTTCGTCTTCAGCCCGGATGGTTCCCTCTATCAACCCGCGGGCGGGCACCGTCCGGCTTGGCCACGGTACAACGCGCTGTCCGGCCCGGGCAACGACGCGGACCGCAACGGCCAAGGCCACAACGGCTACGGGTGCTACGGGCTAAACGTCGGGATCGGCAACATCGATGATGACACCGAACTGGAGGTCATCGTTACGTATGACAATCACCATATCCAGGCGTTCGACCATGACGGCGTGGCCATCGACACGGCGCCGTGGTTCACGAACCGTGCATCGGAGTACGAGGGCGAGCGGCTGACCTGGGGCCAGTTCATCCGCTGGGCCGACCCCGAGGTCGAGGCGAACCACTACCATGAGCACACCGGAGAGTGGCCCCATCCGGACTGGGCCGAATGGCTGCAGTGGACCGCCTCACCCCCCAGCGTGGTGGATCTGGACCTGGACGGGCGAAATGAAGTCCTCGGCGTGCCCAACATCGAGAGGCACGTGCCGTACGTGACGCAGGCGTACGGGCTGATGGTGCTGGAAGGGGTCTACGGCGACGGCAGCCAGTCCGGCATGCGCAAGGCAGGATGGGAGACGCTGCCACGCGGCGAGACTCCCATCTACGTGGATGGTTGGTATCCGCCAGCGGGCGTCCCGGCGCCGACCGTCGTGAATATTCGAGACGACGAAAGGCCCGAGATCGCCGTGTCACTGAACGATGGGCACGTCTATCTTTTCGACGCCGACGGCAACCGGCTCTGGCGTTACGACTACACCCACGGCAAGCCCATCCTGTACGCCTCCGAGGTGACCGTGGCCGACCTCAACCAGGATGGCCGGCCCGAGCTGCTCTTTTCCACCTGGGGTGATCCCGACACGACAGACTCCGGCCGTCTTGTGATCCTCGCCGCAGATGGCACCTGCCTCCACGACGTGTCTCTGCCCTCGCCGGGCCACAACGGAAACGGCAACGGGGCGCCGGCTGCCCCCACGGTCGCCGATCTGACAGGTGACGGGCAGATCGAGATCTTCGTTCAGACCTTCGACCACGGCATGGACGTCTTCACGGTTCCCGGCTCCGCATGCAACTGCGTGCTATGGTCCACGGCTCGCGGCGGCCCCCTGCGAACGGGATACGCACACCAGTGTTCCGATGCGGCGGCACACAACCCCTGAGCTTGCCGGGCCGCATTCCCTTCCTTGCCGACCCCAGTTCCCTTTTCGTCGCCACGTTATCGGCCTGACTGTCAGAGGACCTGTGCGCTCCTGGGTAATCGGACCTTCCATCCGGGAGAATCGGGCGGAATCGGGGAAGCGACATGGCCCGACGCCGCCAGAATGCCGATTTCAGCAGAGACTGAACCGCTTCGCGGTTCGGCATGCGGCAGGTACGGGAGATGGCAGCGATTCAACCCGGACGAGTTCTGGTTGTGGACGACGATTCACGGCTCACCTTTGTCGTGAGTGCTCACCTGCGCCGATCCGGGTTTGAGGTGCGCACCGCCGCCAACGGGCGGGACGGGCTGGCCATCGCCCGCGAGTACCTGCCCGATGTGATCGTCCTGGATTGGTCTATGCCGGTCATGGACGGGATGGAAGCGATCCAGCAGCTCAAGGCGGACCCGCTGACGGCCCGAATTCCGATCATCATGCTCACGGGGAATCCGGACACGGAGAGTCTCGTCCTCGGTCTGGAGTCCGGTGCCCAGGAATACGTGGTCAAACCTTTTGCGATGGAGGAGTTGATCGCACGCGTCCGCTCGATGCACCGGCTCTCCGTGACCGGGCGCGAGCTGGACACGCTGACCACCCAACTCGCTGATGAGAACAACCAGAAGACCTCGCGCCTCCAGCTCCTTTACACGTTCGCAAAGGAGCTGAACGAGGCTTCCTCACTGGACGACGTGCTGGACCTGATCATCCGCTGCGCGCAGCAGGCCACGAACAGCAACCGTGTCTCGCTCATGCTGCGGGATGAGGATGAAACCCATCTGGTCTGCAGGCGGGCGATCGGCATTCCCGCGGAGCTTGTGTCACGCATCCGCATCGCGTCCGTGGAAGGAATTGCGGGGAAGGTGTATTCGACCGGCAAAATCGTGACTGCCGAGGCGATGGGCAACGGGCTGGTCGCGGATGACCGCGGCTATGCGAGCGACGCGTTCGTGTGCGCTCCGTTGATTCTCAACTCACCCAAGCGCGGTCGCGAGGTGCTCGGCGTGCTCAACATCACCGACAAGCAGGGCGGCACCCGGTTCACATCCGACGAGGTGGATTGCATCCAGTCCATCGCCGACTCGGCGGCCATCGCCATCCACACTCACATCACGCGGGCCCGACTGGAACGCTCGGTCCACGTGCTGCTGATGACCGTGGGCCGGCTGGCCGAATACCGCGACGAAGAGACCGCCCAGCACCTGGAACGCGTGCAGGATTACGTCCGCCTGCTGGCGGAGCAGATGGCCCGGACGTCCAAGT
>CAZBFW010000019.1:0-16340 GCA_964491135.1 uncultured Phycisphaeraceae bacterium
GCATTCGCAACCCCCTTCATCGCAAGCCGGCCCGTTGCCGCTGTTGCCCCCGTTTCGATCCCCGCTGGTGTTCTTCGACTTCGTGACGCATTTCGGCGGCAGCAATCAGGTCACGGTGGCGCTCTGCCGCCAGCTAAAACCACATATGCCGCTGGTGGTGATTGATGCGTTCGCTGCGTGCCCGCAGTACGTTGCCGCCCTGCGTGATCAGGGCACGCCCGTCGAGGTTCTTCAGCCTCGCACAAAGAACGTGACGATCGGCGGGAAAACCGGCCCGGAACGGTTCTGGCGGCTCGCCGGCGCGGCACCATCGATGCTGGCCGTGGCCTGGCGCCTGCGAGCGGTGTTACGGCGTCTGCGTCCACACGCTGTCTGGACGAATTCGGGCAAGGCGTTATTCGTACTGGCTCGTGCCGTGCCGGCTGGGATGCCAATTATCTGGCACATTCACGGACGGTACGCTCGACCGAGCATGCTGCAACGCCGCGACTGGCGGAAGGTGTCGGTGGCTATCGGCGTCTCGCACGCGTCGCTGGACGTACTGCGACAACACGGCTTTCGGGGGCGGGCGGAGGTTCTGTACAACGGAATCGACATTGATGCGGTCTTCCGCCAGGCTGGGAGCGATGCAGATCGGCCGTCTGGAAGTGATGACGAACTCCGCGTTGCGATGCCCGCTTCCCTGATACCGCTGAAGAATCACAGCCTGGCCATCCACGGGCTGGCAGAGTATATTCGCAGGGGAGGCCGGGCCCGGCTCTGGGTATGCGGCAACAATCCGGATGCCGCGAACCGCTCGTTTGTGGATGATCTGATGCGCTTGCCGGAACGTCTGGGCATCGGCAGCCAGGTCGAGTTCCTGGGATGGTGCGAAAACGTTCCGGCCCTGTTGGCCCAGGCAGATGCTACAATTCTCACGAGTACAACGGAGGGGCTCCCCGTTTCGCTTCTGGAGTCGATGTGTCTGGGCAGGCCGGTCGTCGCGACTCGCGTGGGCGGAATCCCCGAACTCGTGCGTGACGGCGTCGATGGCTTCCTCGTGGACGTGGGGGACGTACACGGCGTGAGCGATGCACTTGCCAGGCTGGCGGATCCTGCGTGCCGGGCGGAGATGGGCCGCCAGGCCCAATTGAGAATCCGGAGTGGCTTCAGCATCCAGCAGCAGGCTCAGGCCTTTGCGGGGTTGGTGGACAGTTTGCCAAGGAAGGAGCTCCCGGCGATCGGATCGGCGGACGGAGACATGGGACAGGTCGCGGGCCTGCCGGGCGCATCGAAGGGAGATGGATCCTCATGAGCCAGTACCTGACGCTCCCTGATTGCCTCGTCGACCAGTCGTGGCGGCCCGCGGCCAGCCGGGATGAGTCGGTGGACCTGGTCGATTACCTCATCGCCGCCGTGATCTCGGTTGCGGTGACAGTCGTCGCACTGATCATCTCGCCGGGGATGATGCACTGGTGCGTTCTTCCGTTGCTGCCGTGCGGCACGATCATCGGCAGCGATGCAGTGCGGTGGTTCCGAGGGCGATACGACACGTTTGACATCAAGGGGTTGATCGGTCTCTACGGGTTCCACTTCTTCTATCTGAGCCCTGTGATCTACATCGCGGGGAATGTGGAGATGGCCTATGCTCGGAATCCGGATGACTGGCGTCCGTGGATCGGCGGCATGGCCTTCGCCAACGTAATCGCCTTGCTGGCGTACAAGCTGGTACAGCGCTGGGCGCAGCGCGGCGAGAAGCCGCGGCGCACGATCTGGGCGTGCGTGCCGGGACGCACGGGGCCCATTCTGGCGGTGGGCGTCGTGCTCTCTGCGGTGGCGTTCCTGTACCTCCTGGTTCGCATGGGCGGGCTGTCTGGTCTGGCCCTTGCCCGAACGGAACGTGACTCGACCGAGATGCATCGAATGGGGCTTCCGCGAATGATGAGCATCGCTCTGCCGATGCTTGCCTTCTTCACGCTTACAATCTTCTTCCGCGGGCGTCCCTGGCGACATCGCAGCCTGGGCATCAGCCTGATCGTGCTCGGGATCTTGGGGATGCTGCAACTGGTCATTACCGGCTACAGCACGTCGCGAGGCGACATGGTGACGGCTGCGTTCTGGATCCTGGTGAGCATCCATTACCTGTGGCGCCCGATTGGCCGTGTGACCATCGCGTGGATGCTGATTCCGTTATTGGCGTTCATGTGGGTATACGCCTTCTACAAGGCGCTGGGGCTGAGCGTATTTGACTACGTGCAGAGGGGAGCGACCGTTGAGGAACTCGCCGCTCGCAGCCAGCGTTCGTTCGCCAGTGTGCTGCTGGGCGACATGGCTCGAGTGGACATCCAGGCCCATATCCTTTGGGTGCAGACGGCGGAGCCTGGGTCGTACCGCAAGCGTTACGGCATGACGTATGTTACCGCGCCCTTTCCGGCGATTCCGTTGTGGCTATGGCCAGGGAAGCCGGCCCATGCAGAGAAGGTGGTGGCCGGAACGGAACTGCTGTATGGGCGGGACTTCTATGACCCCGGTCGACGCCTGTTTAGTTCTCATGCGTACGGGCTGGCGGGGGAGGCGATGCTGAACTTCGGCGTATGGAGCGTTCCGTTTGCCTATGCATTCTGGGGTTTTCTCGTCGGCCGGTTCCGGCGATATGCCAGGGGGATACCACCCGGCGACCTTCGGTTGCTCATGCTGCCGGTCCTGATTCACTTCCTGATCAACATGCTGCCATGGGACTCGGATAACTACATTGCCTTTCATCTGATCCGCTGTGGATTCGCTTTGGCCGTGTTGCTGCTGGCCGTGGGACGAGTTCCCTGCCCGTCGGCCGCCGAATGGTTCCCCGGGCAGGTGGAGCAGGGACTGCCAACAACTCGTTGAGCGCATTGAAGTGCCGGGTATAACGCTCACGGAAGGTCTGGCGTGAAGACACTCCGGATTTCGATTGAGCATCATTTCCTGGAGGTCGGCGGCGTCATCTATACGGATATAGCCTTTGACTATGCGTACTGGAGCGAATATCTGAGTGTCTTCGATGAGGTGCAACCGATCGCACGTATGGGTACGGCCGCGGTGGTGCCGCCGGGCTGGATTCGCGCGGATGGCCCCGGCGTTCGCTTCCACAAGATCTTCGATTACCTCGGATTCTGGCACTTCTTGCGGTGCTGGCCGCGCGTCTGGCGTGATTGCGGCCGGGCGACGGCGGCGCCGGGGCCGATTCTGATGCGCATGGGTGTGATCTCGCTGATGTGCTGGTTCCACGCAATGCGCCGCCGGCGTCCGTACGGGTTTGAGGTCATCGGCAATCCTCGTGAAGCCGTGCGAACAGTGGAGAACGTTCAGTCTTTCGGCCTGTCCCGTTTGATCGGCATGTGCCTGAACAGCCTGGTTCGTACACAAGCCCGGCGGGCGGCATGCGCGAGCTACGTCAGTCGCTATGTGCGCGATCTCTACCCCACACGTAGCGGGAAAGAATGGGTGTTCTCCAGCGTTCGGCTTCCAGAGAGTGCCTTCGCGCCACCGCGGGCGCCGGAGGCGTTCCGACGCTCGCCCCTGCGGATCGTATGCGTGGGTCGCATCGAACCCGAGAAGGGGCATCGCGTGCTCATTCAGGCCCTTGCCGAACTGTCCAGGCGCGGCGGACCGGCCTTGCGACTGGACATCGCCGGACCGGGTTCGCAGACAGAGACGCTCAGGAAACTGGCCGCCGACGTCGGGTTGTCCGAGACGGTTCGCCTTCTGGGCCGGATTCCCCCGGGTGAGCCGCTGACGAAGCTGCTGGATGCGTCCGATCTGTTCGTGCTGCCTTCCCTGACAGAGGGGATGCCGCGCGCCTTGATCGAAGCGATGGCCCGAGCGCTGCCGGCGATCGGATCGAGAGCCGGTGGAATTCCGGAGTTGCTCGAGGCGGACTGCCTGGTGGATCCCGGCGATTCCACTGCACTGGCGAACCGGATCGCAGAGGTTGCAGCGTCACCGGGACGACTGGCCGAGATGTCGGCTCGCAACCTGACGGTGGCGCGCAGCTACCACCAGGAGATCATGAACGAGCGGAAGCATGAGTTCTGGCGCTGCATCCAGGCGGCCGCGGATGGACGTTCGGATTGACCGAGTTCCGCTGGTTTGGGGAGTGACCTGATGCGAGTGATGCGCGTCCTGCGGGTCTTGCTTCGTTATGACATTCCGCTTTGGGTGGTCCGGCTGGTGACAAACTGGTGGCCGGACGTGGGCCCGTGCGTGCGCATTCGGGGGGCGCTGATGAAGCCGTTCATCGCCCGGTGCGGGCGCAACTTCTGGATCGGCAGGGACGTGACGCTGCTGGCCGCCGATCGCCTGACCGTCGGTGCGGATGTCTATCTGGCCAAGGGAACCTGGCTGAATGCGTTCGGAGGCGTCGAGATCGAGGCCGAGGTCATGGTGGGGCCGTATTGTGTGATCTCCTCCAGCAATCACGGCTTTCGCGACGGATCGTGCCGATTCGGGGGCACGCATCCGGCACCGGTGAAGATCGGGCGGGGCACGTGGCTGGGAGCACACGTGGTGGTGGCAGCGGGGGTCACGATCGGGAGGGGCAACCTGATTGGGGCCAACGCTGTCGTGACCAAGAGCACCCCGGACAACGTGTTTGTCGGCGGGATTCCGGCCAAGGTTCTGGGACCGCGGGAAGACAACCCCAGTGAGCTCAAGGGACGCCATGACTGAGCAGAACCGGCCACGCATGTGCCTGGTATTCGCGCCGGCGATCGCCGCGGTTCTGTTCCGCAGACAGTTCCGGCGCTGGACTGATGCGGGCTTCAATATCGTGAGTGAATCTCTGGACGCACCGAAACCTCGGGATGAGTCTGTAATATGCGCGTAGTCGTATCGTTGCTTCATCACTTCCGCCGGACACCAAGTGGGACGGTCTATCCCTATTCCGTCTTTGACTACGCGTTCTGGCGTCGCTATCTGGACGTCTTTGACGCGGTGACCGTATTCGCTCGCGTGGAATCCATTCCGGAGGTGGAACCCGCCTCGATGCCACCTCAGGCCAGTGGTCCCGGCGTTACCTTTTGTGCGATTCCGGAGTTCAAGGGGGCGCGACAGTACATTCGTGCGTACCCGAAGCTTCGGTCCCTGGCCAGGACCGTGTCCCGGGAGGAGAGTGCGTTCGTGCTGCGCTCGCCGGCGTACCTGAGCACGATGCTCTGGCACGGGTTACGAGGGACCGGCCATCCGTACGGAGTCGAGGTCGTTGGCGATCCCTGGGAGGCAACCGCTCCCGGTGCGTTGCAGAGTGTTCTGCGGCCATGGGTGCGGCACCGGTGGACCTGGGACCAGAAGCGCCTATGCCGTCACGCGACGGTGGCGGCGTACGTGACCGAGGGAGCCTTGCAGCGGCGGTATCCCAGCCGTGGGTGGACAGCGCACTACTCAAGCATTGAACTACCGGGCGAGTGGATCATCGGTCCGGATGCGCTGGAGGCGCGTCTTGGACGAATTGAAGCCAAGGCTCGGACACGCGGCCCATGGCGAGCGGTGTTCGTGGGAAGCCTTTGGCACCTCGGCAAGTCGCCAGACGTGCTGATCGACGCGGTGGGCGAATGCAAGCGGCGCGGCCTCGGCATGGAACTTGTGATGGTCGGAGACGGGAGCCTGCGCTCCTCGCTGGAGAGCAGGGCACGACAACTGGGCATTGGCGAGCAGGTGAGTTTCCTGGGCCAGCTTCCTCCATGGGGTCCGGTCTACGAGCAGATGGACCGGGCGGACGTTCTCGTTCTTCCCTCACGGTCGGAGGGCCTGCCACGAGTCATTATCGAGGCGATGGCCCGAGGTCTTCCCTGTATCAGCAGTCCGGTGGGCGGCATTCCGGAGTTGTTGCCGGGGGAGTACCTGGTGTCGCCGGGCAATTCCCTGACGCTGGCTGACGCGATCTGCCGTTTGACCGGGGATCTCTCCGCCATGCAAGAAGCGGCCCGACGGAACCTGAAGAAGGCGGCGGAGTTTCGCACGGATGTCCTGCAGGCGAGACGCGTGGAGCTGTATCAGCGGCTGCGCAACGCGACGGAAGCGTGGCATCGTCAGCGACCGGGCTGAGCTCGATGGTTGAAACGTGCTCTTCCGCGCTCTTCCGCGGCGTCCCAACGAAGGTTCCGGGGCTGCGAATGGGCAATTCCAACGAGGGCCAGGGTTGGTATGGCTGAAGCAAAGCGACTGCGTCTTTGTCTGATCTTTGCACCGGCCCTCGGGGCCGTTCTGTTTCGGAAACAGTGCCAGCATTGGGGTCGCGCCGGCTTTGAGCTGGTCAGCGTGTCCCCTGCGGGTCGCGAACTGGACCTGATGCACGCGGCCGGCGTCACGACACACATCGTCCCCATCGAGCGGTATCCCAGTCCGGTCCGCGATCTGATGTCGATGCTTCGTATTTGGTGGTATCTGGTCCGACACCGGTTCGATCTGATTCACGTCTCCACTCCCAAAGCGGCCGTCCTCGGTGCCGTTGCGGCTCGACTGAGCGGCCACCGCCGGATCGTATACCTGCTTCGCGGGCGAGCGTACGAGAACATGCGGGGATGGAGACGGCGGTTCATGGATGCGATGGAGTGGCTTACGTGCCGTTGTTCCACGTGTGTGATTCCGATCTGCCGTGAACTCGGCGAAGTCGTGGTCCGGGAGGGCTTGTGTCCGGCCGACCGCGTGTCCATGGTCGGCGCCGGCTCGAGCGGGGGGGTGGATCTGGACATATTTCGAGCCACCCCCGACGTCACGGAAGCCGCCCGTGCCTTACGTCAATCCCTGGGCATCGACGCTTCCGATTTCGTGATTCTGTTCGTGGGGCGTTTGCGCCGCGAAAAAGGTGTGAACGAACTGGTGGAGGCGTTTCTGGCCCTGACGCCGCGGTACCCGCACCTCCGCTTGCTTCTGCTGGGCCGATATGAGGAAGCGGATCCGCTCAAGCCGGAGGTTCGGGAGAGCATCGAGACGCATGCCCGCATCCACGTCCTTCCATGGCGGAGAGACCCCGCCGTCGTGTACGCGGCCGCTGATGTTCATGTTCTGCCAAGCTACCGCGAGGGATTCGGCAATGTTGCGATCGAGGCGGCGGCCATGGAGCTGCCGGTCGTTGCGAGTGATATCATGGGCTGTCGGGAGGCCGTCGAGAACGGGCAGACCGGCCTGCTCGTGCCGCCGGAGAATCCTGCCGCGCTGGCGCAGGCCATCGAGCGTCTGGTTGGGGATGAGGGGCTGCGCCGCGCGATGGGCCGAAACGGGCGGGAACGCGTGGAACGGCTGTTTCGCGCGGAATCCGTCGCGCAGGGTATGCTTGATCGATTCCTTGAAGTGCTGAGCGATTCTTGTCGAAGAGGCGACAAGGCGGGTTTGCACCATGCTGCGCCGGCACCGGAAGACCGGTGAGAATCGGTCACGCCCTTCGATGATGTTGTTCGCCGGCACCGCTTGTTCCAGGTGATTCTCTGCTCGCTTCCCAGAGCGCATCCCGTGCCGGTACCGACCGTCGGGGACGAACGGCATTCCTCGTTCACCGTTCGAGACGACGGTTCCGCGGAGGCGAGGCAGCGATGATCCGGCGCTCCGGCGGCGGACGGAGGAGGATGGGAAGATTCGGGTCGAGGCTCACGTCAATGACGTGAGGATTTCCGCGTTCCGGCGAGAGTCCTGCATCAGGTTGCACACACAGCAGAGGGATACTGACCGATGACTGCCACGGCTGCGACGAAACGGCTGCGGATCGCGCCGATCACGAAAGAGCGGATCCGCGAGGTGGTCGACATCCACATCCGCGCGTTCCCTGGCTTCTTTCTGACGTTTCTCGGGCGGGGTTTCCTCGAGGAGTTCTACGGATCCTTCTGCGGCAGCGATGAGGGAATCGGCTTCGTTGCGATCGATGCTGACACTGATCGGGTGGCCGGCGCGGTGGTCGGCCCTGTTCAGCCGGCAGGGTACTTCAAGCGGCTGCTGAAACGCCGTTGGTGGGCGTTCTGCCTTCACTCGATCCAGGCGGTGTGCCGGCGGCCGACGATCATCCCGAGGATGATGCGGGCGTTCGTGTACCGCGGTGATGCGCCGGCAGGGCCCGCGCGGGCATTGCTGTCGTCGATCGCAGTCGATCCGGCGATCCAGCGGGGCGGCGTGGGGCGCCAACTGGTGGACGCGTACCTGGAGGAAGCGCGGCATCGGGGAGTGCCGGGCGTCTTTCTAACAACCGACTGTGACGACAACGAAGCGGTCAACGGCTTCTATCAGCGCCTCGGTTGGCAGATCGAAAGTACATTCACGACGCCGGAAGGGCGACGGATGAACCGGTACGTTTGGGATTTCGACGGGTCAGGCTCGACGCCAGGGCTCGCCCCCGGCGGAGAGGCGGGTTCGTCGAACGGACTTCGGTGAGGAGCACGCGGCGAGATCGCAAACCCCATCAAGCGAATGATCAGGTTCAGGCTCATATCGTCAGTGATGCCGACAATTCCGCCGTCCTCGCCGCCGAGCCGCGATGAAGGTGAATACACCATGGCGGTATCGCACGAAGGGCGGCAAAGCAGCTGCGATTCGGAGGTTGAGGCATCATGAGAAGATCTTCTCACATTGCGGCATACGAGGACGCGTTTGCGGGCTGCATCGGCGTGCGCCACGCACTTGCTTTCTGGAAAGGGCGCGTCGCCCTGTACGCCCTTCTGCGTGCTCTCGGCGTCGGGAAGGGCGATGAGGTTATTCTACCCGGCTACACCTGCGTCATGGATGTGAATCCGATCGTCTATCTCGGGGCCCGGCCCGTGTACGTCGACATCGATCCAGTGACCTTCAACCTGAATCCGGACCTTGTGGCGAGCCGCGTTTCCGGGCGGACACGAGCGATCATCGCGCAACATACCTACGGGTATCCGGCGGAAATGGATGCGCTCGTGACGATTGCGTCGTCACGCGGCCTCACTCTGCTCGAGGATTGCTGCCTGGCCGTCGGATCCCGGTACAAGGGCAAGCCCGTTTCCTCGTTCGGTAGCGGGGCATTCTGGTCATCTCAATGGAACAAGCCGTTCACGACCGGGCTGGGTGGCATGGCGACAACCAACGATGATGATCTGGCTCAGCGCATGCGGGAGATATGCCGGGCCGAGCTGGTGCGCCCGTCTCCGGTAGCGGTCGGCATGCTGCGTTTGGAGATTGCCGCGCACCGGGCCCTCGTGTATCCACGCACAACGGCACTGGCCCAGACGATCTTCCGCAAGTTGACGCGATCCGGAGTCGTGGTCGGCTCCTGGGAAAAGGGAGAGTTTGACCCTGTCATGCCGGCGCGTTTCTTCAAGGGCATGAGCGACATGCAGGCCCGGTACGGGCTGCGGCAACTGAGCCGGCTGGATCGCATGTCGGCCCACCGGCGTGCCCTGACCCGCCTCTACGTGGAAATGTTGACAGAGCGAGGGTGGGATCAGCCGGCCATACCAGAGCATCTCGATCCTGTTCTCGTCCGTTATCCGATCCGGGTCAGCGACAAACGCCGGGCGCTGGCGGAGGCGGCCCGGGAGTCGATTGAGTTGGGGAGCTGGTTTGAGAGTCCCCTGCACCCGGCGGAAACGCGTCTGGAAAGCTACGGATATCAGCCAGGGATGTGTCCGGAAGCTGAGCGGGCGTGCCGCGAAGTCGTGAACCTTCCGGTCCATCCTCGAGTGAGCGAGGCAACGGTGAAACGTACCGTTCAGTTCATCCTGCGATTTCGTCCGCACTAAGGGCTCCCAGCGGCTCGCGTCCCATTTGTGGTCAGCGTGCGGGCCAACCCCGGCTCAATCCGAAGCAGCGTCAGACGCATCGTCAACCAGTGCTTTCCGGATACCCTATTCTCGACTCGTGTCGATCATGCCTGCGCCCACCCTCACGCCCGACCGCGACACACCCGACCCAACAAGTGTCAGCGCATGCCGCATAAGCCCCGGGCGGGTCTGGCGCTGGGGCGTCGCGTCTGCAGCCGTGCTGTACCTCGGCACGATGGCTCCCGGCGTTCTCTGGGGCGATTCCGGGGACGCTCAGATCCGCGTGCTGGTCGGGGCGCTCACGGACTCGCGGGATCTCGCCCGGGCTCATGCACCCTACTACGCGGTGGCTGTCACCCTGCACCGTCTGACCGGAGCGGACGCGGCGTGGGTCGCGAATCTCGTGACGGCTCTGGCCGGTGCGTTGACGGTCGCGAACTTCGCCTGGCTATTGACACACTTCGTGCGGGCGCGAGTATCCGTGATCGCCGGCACCGCCTTGCTGGCACTATCGCACACGCTCTGGCAGCTCAGTACGGGGGCGGAGGTGGTGACCTTCTCGACGATGTGCCTGTCCTTCGAACTGGCGGCCGTCGTGCGCTATCTGGCGGCCAGGAAGCCATGCTGGCTCGTGCTGGCGGCACTGGCGAACGGAATCGGCTGGTCCACCCACAACCTGGCGATGCTGACGTGGCCTGCGTACGTTGCGTTGATGGTGATGCAGTGGCGTCGTCGACCGCCGGCTCGGGTGCTGGCTGCGGCGGGTACGGCCTGGCTGATCGGCGTGTTGCCGCTGATCGTTCTGATCGCGATGGAGTACTCGCAATCGGGGAGCGTGAGCGACACGGTTCGATCCCTTCTGGTCGGGCGGTATTCGCGGCAGGTTTTCAACGTGGAACTCGGACTCGGTACGGCAGCGAGGGCGATGGCCTATGTTGCCATGAACTTCCCCACGCCGCTGGTCCTGCTGGCCCCGTGGGGCTGGTTGCGGCTGCGCCGGCTCGCGCTGCGGGAAACCTGGTGGTTCCTGACCGTTGCCGGCGGGATGTACGGCCTTTTTGCCTTGCGCTACCGCGTACCGGATCAGTACACGTTCTTCGTGCATGCGTACCTGTTCCTGGTCCTGTTTGCGGCGGCCGGCGTGGAGGGCCTGCTTGATCGATGGCCGTCCCGGCGGATCGTGACCGCTGTTCTGATTCTCTCGGCACTCGGTCCGGCGGCGTACGCAGTGGCACCTCCGATCGCTCGCGCAATCCCCGCAACACGCGCATTCCTGCCTGCTCGCGAGATTCCGCACCGGGAATCGTACTCCTGGTTTCTGCGACCGTGGCGGACGGGCTATCGCGGCGCGGAACGATACGCCCGTGAGGTGTTTGCCGCGCTGCCGACCGACGCGGTGCTGTTGACAGATGAGATGATGCGGCCGCCGCTGATCTACCTTCAGCGCCGGGATCGTATCCGGCCGGACGTGACCATTCCCGAACCCCGCTATGTGTCACACGGGCAGTGGCCGGTCACCTTGAGCGAAGCCGCCGGTGCGTCTCTCATGGAGGTCGGCCGGCTGTTCTGCGGCAGCGCGATGCGCACGTCACTGCCCGGCTGGCTGGCGGACGGCCCGTATGCGCTGGAGCCCCTCGGCCCCGTATACCGCGTCCGCTTCGACGTTTCTGCCCTGCCTCGCTGATCGCCGCTCACCGCTTCCCTCCCGGGACAACCGTTCATCCTCTTTCAGGGCGTCGTGAACGTCACGAATCCGCCGTACACCCGGAGCGCCGCCGCGTCGAAGGTCCCCGGCACAGTGGCGGCGGAACAACGAACGCGCGCGTAGTACGTGGTGTTTGCGCGCAGTGCCGAGAAGACGATGGAATGGCTTGTCGCCGGCGAAGAAAGGTTCTCAACACTCATCGGCGGGTTGATCCATCCAGAGTCGACCAGCCAGACGCGATCATCGAACGCGTAGCCATAGTCCGGCTGCTCCTCAAGCCATCGCACTTCGCATACGGTCGCTTCGGGCGTGGTCCAGAGCAGTGTTGCCTGTGATGAGGAGTCCACTTCCGCCGCGACCGTGATGTCCGCAAACCAGGGTACCGGCCAATCTGGGCCGGGAAGGAGGGTTCCCTGTTGATGGCGGGTCTGGTTCGCCCGGTACTCGGGCAGGAGCCATGACTCGAAGGTTCCAAAGTCAGTCCCGGCGATTCGCTCCGTGGCAAAGAGGGTTCCCATGAGCCGGCTTCGTTCCTCTTCGCGCATGGAACCTCTACCGAAGCCTGAGAACATCTGCATGTGCGCGGCCGTGGCCTGTGAGGTGCCGTAGCCGCCGGTATAGTACCGGTAGCAGGTATCGTTCGGGCTGTGCGTGGCGGCCAGCTTCCCGGTCTCACCCTTCAGTGTCATGTCTGCGTACGTTTCCGCGTGCACCAGGACTCTCCCGTCCCATTTTCCCCACGGGTCCACGGATGCGTGGAACCACAGGTGCCCCTGGTTCCCCACGTCAGTCCGAAGCTGACGGACAAAGTCGTACGTAGCCAACCAACGCTCGCCTACTCCGGAGACGCCGTCAAGATACCAGCCATCCAGATTGAACTCCGTCTGGAATTCCCGCATCCAGGGCAGTGCGTCAGCGATGGGCCGATTGCTGTAGGTCGTCCACCACGATGGCGAGAAATAGGTGGTGACTTTCATGCCATGGGAATGAGCAAAGGCCACAAACTGGTGAATCAACTCCGGTTGTTCGAATATGTATTCCCAACGCTCTGTAAGCTTGTTGTACACGGGTCGCGTCTGAGACCACGCCGAGGGATCCGGATCTATGTACGTCTCGGTCTCCCCTTCCGGGGAATTGACGTAGAAAAGGAAAGCAAACATGCTCAGCACACCGAAGCTGTTCTGCTTGTAGCGCTCGATCAGCTTCCATGTACCGCCGCCGGGAACGATGGACTCGTACCCGTACAGGTGGGCCGCAAACGGCTGCGCATCGGGCCCATAGAGGCGATCCAGGTCGAATTCTCGCGGCGGGAAGACGCCGAATGCTGAGTTCTTTCCCGTTGCCAGCGTGATGGTGAACGTGTTCGGCACACCCGCGCCGCCGCCGTACGTGCCCGGCGAGTCCGGGTGCATGTAATGGCAGGTGCCGCCGTCGCCGTCGTTGTAGTAGAAGTCGCCGTTCACCCCCTTCGCCCACGGCGGGTTCGGCAGCAGCGACGTGTACGTGTACGTCAGGCTCGCCCCGGTGTTCTCCAGGAACACCAGCGAATCCGAGTTGATCTGAACACGCAGGCCCCCCGCGGACTTCAACACGCACGAACGCCGGTCGACGGTTTCGACCGAGAAGGCCCCCTCCGACGGGGCGAAGGTCAGCGTCGCCACCTTCCGCGGATTGACTGAATTCGTCGCCGGCGCGATCCGCCGCCAGGCGTCGATCCCGCCGGGTCTCACCTCGTAGACGCCGCCGGAGGTCGTCACCGTCACGCCATCCGCCTCCGGCACCACGTTCACCACTTCCATCCCGTAGAACGGCGTTCCGGCCAACGCCATCGTCGGTGTGACCGTGATCGTCACGGTGTCGGACGCCGACTGGTCTCCCGACGTCAGTGTAAGCCGGAACTTCAGCATCACCGGTCCGGAATCTGCCGCCGGCGCGGTAAAGCGGGCCAGGGGGCGGTCGTTCCGTTCAACGGTCACCGTCGGGCCTGCGATCTGCGTCCACAGAAACACGACCGGATCCTGGCCGGAGTACGTGCTGCCCGATCCGTCCAGGGTAACCACGTCCAGCGGGGCCACCGTCTGGTCGTCACCCGCGTCGGCTACCAAGTCGCTGCCGGCCGGGTCATACAGGTCGTCCCCCGTCGGACTGAAGTAGCGGAAGTACGAGGCCGTCCGGCCGAGCGAGGTGGTGGCGGTCACGGACACGCGGAAGGGCTCCGTTCCGGTCAGCACATGGTTGAGTTCGGGGTCCGTGGCCGTCGTTCCGTCTGACATCGACCATTCATATTCGGTTGTCTCGCCGTCCTCCAGAGGCGTCGTGGCGGCCTTGGCCCAGATTGTCGGGGGCGCAACGCCGTAATCCACGCGGGCCTCGAAAGAAACCAGGAAGTCGGCGGACGATCCGTCCACGCCCACCGCCACGACCTGCGACAACACGTAGGCCGGCCGGTTGGCGGGGTCGGTGGCCTGCAGCGTCACGCTGTACAGCCCAACCTGCGCGAAGGTGTGCCGCACCAGGGCTCCCGCCAGACGGGTGCCATCACCCAGGTCCCACAGAAAGTGGTAAGTCTCGCGTTCTTCGGCGGAAATCCCCAGGACGTTCAGTACCCACTCGCGCGGATTGGCCGGATCGACCAGGCGCGCAAGAATCCGACGCGTTTCACCATCATCGATGTCCAACTGCTCCTGCCCGGAGGGTGAGCCGCTCTCGGCGGACGGAGGGCTGGTCGACGTGGATCGCGTGGGTGTGTCGCACCCTTCGGTGGCGGCCAGGGTGACCATGAGGCCTCCCGCAAGCCACACTCCGCACACGGCAAGCCGGCACCTCGCCGGCCACACCGGCATCCCCCATCCGTCAACCGCTGATTGCATGAGGCCCCCGTTTCGCCTGGTCCCCTTGTTTGACCCAAACTGGTAGTATGCGTGATATCGGCCTTCGCGGTGCGCGGCTCCTGTATGTAAGGCGTTCGCCGCAGGGGTGCGGGGCCCGGTTGTGCGAGCCGACGGTGGGTTATGGGTCGTCCGTCGAGGACTGTCGAGCGATATCCTCCCGAAGTGTGGGCCGCCGGCCTCGCCATCCGCGGTACGGCAGCTATGATGTGGCGTTCAGTATGATATCGTTCCGCACAATCCTGTCCCAGTATTGGACAACCGGCCTGCTGTCGCTTCTGGTGACGCTGACGGCCACACCGGTGGCCATCCGCGTGGCGCGCCGCCTGGGCGTGATGGACGTTCCCGACCAGGTGCTCAAGCCGCACGCCAGGCCCATTCCCTACCTGGGCGGCCTGGCCATCTGCCTGGGATGGGCCGCTGCCCTGGTGGTGGCCATGGCCCGGGGAGTCGCCGACTGGGACGTGCTCGGGCCCATCCTGCTGGGCGGGCTGGCGGTCGTGACGATCGGACTTCTCGACGACCTGCGAGAACTGGCGCCGAAGCTGCGGCTGTCGCTGACGGCCCTCCTGGTGGCGGTGGTGCTGGTCTGGACGGGTACCGGCTTTCACCTGGCGGATTCGGTTCTCCGGCCGCTCGGCCTGGACTTGCCCGGCTGGGCGAGCGTTTCACTTTCGGTGCTGGCGGGTGTGGCCATCGTGTTGGGGGCGTGTAACTCGGCGAACCTGATTGACGGGCTGGACGGGCTGTGCACGGGAGTGACGGCCATCATCTCGCTGGGCTTCTTTGTGCTGGCCTCGCATCTGGCCGTGTGGGGATACAGTGAAGACGGCGATCCGATTCGCCTGGTGATGGCGATTGCGATGTTCGGGGCCGCGTTGGGTTTTCTGCCGCTGAACACGAATCCGGCCAAGATCTTCATGGGTGACGCCGGAAGCATGCTGCTGGGATACAACTGCGGGATGATGATTCTGCTGTTCTCGGAGAGGGGAATCTTCCGGTGGGTCCTCGGTGGCCTGATGGTGTTTTCCCTGCCGATCGGCGACACGGCGTTGGCCATCTACCGTCGATGGCGCGGGGGGCGTCCGATCTTCGCCGGAGACCGCAGCCACTTCTACGACCAGCTCGTCGACCGGGGCATGAGCGTCCGGCGGGTGGTCGTCGTCAGCTATGCCGTGGCGGTGTTCTTTGCCGTCATGGGCTGCCTGTCCATGGTGCTTCGGGCCCGCTATGCGCTGGTTGTGTACACACTGGTAGGGTTGGGGGTGACGTGGACCTTGCGGATCCTGAAGATGACGCGGCCGGAACGGGCGCGACCCGCGTCGCAAGCCGGGCGCCCGCGTCTGAGCGTTCTGTTCAGCTCGGCCGGGCGGCGGGTGGCGCTCATCCAGGAGTTCCGCCGCGCGGCCGGCGACCTTGGGCTTGATCTGAAGGTCCATGCCGCAGACTGCCAGTCCATGGCACCGGCGTTCCAGGTGGCGGACCGGACCGTGCTGGTTCCCCGCGTCAACAGCGCCGAATACTGTGACGCACTGTTGGACTACTGTCGGCGGGAGGGCGTTCACGCCGTGATTCCGCTGATCGACCCGGAGCTGCTGCCGCTGGCGGATGCCCGGGAGCGGTTCGCCGCGGCCGGCACACGGGTGGTCATCTCGTCGGCCGACGTGGTTCGCGTCTGCGTGGACAAGGTCCGGACGGACCGGTTTCTGCGGGAGCACGGTTTCCGGATGCCGCGGCTGCTGAACGAATCAGACCTGGAATCACCTGTGTACCCGTTGTTCATCAAGCCGCGGTCCGGCAGCTCGAGCCTGGGGGCTCACAAGATCCGAACGGCGACCGATCTGGCCTACTACCGGACCATCGATCCCGACTCGATCGTGCAGGAGTTCGTTGACGGCGTGGAGTACACGGTGGACGTCTTTGCGGACTTCGCCGGTCGGGCCCGCTGCGCGGTTCCGCGACGCCGGTACGAGGTCCGCGGCGGGGAGGTGTCCAAGGGACAGGCCGTTCGGCACGAACGCA
>CAZBFW010000020.1:0-16259 GCA_964491135.1 uncultured Phycisphaeraceae bacterium
CGCGGTACCGGGCGGCGGACCGGCCGGTCACCATCGGCATCACCGGCAAGTACACATCCCTGCGCGACAGCTACGCCAGCATCATCCAGGCACTGGAACACGCGGGCACATACCTCGGCGCGCGGGTCAGGATCGAATGGATCGACAGTGGCGGCGTCGCAGAGGCGGACGTGGCCGCCCGGCTGGCAGACGTCCACGGCATCATCGTGCCCGGCGGGTTCGGCGTGCGGGGCGTGGAAGGCAAGATCGCCTGCGTGCGATACGCCCGGGAAAGCCGAATGCCGTACCTCGGCCTGTGCTACGGGTTCCAGATCGCGGTGATCGAGTACGCCCGAAACGTCTGCGGCCTCGACGGCGCCAACAGCACCGAAGTGGACCCGAATGCGCCCCATCCGGTGATCGACATCCTCCCCGAGCAGCGGAAGATTGAGGAACTCGGCGGCAACATGCGGCTGGGCGGGCAGGACGTGGAACTGACGCGCGGCAGCCGCGCATGGAACCTCTACGGCCAGGTCCCCACCGTGCGGCTTCGCTTCCGGCACCGCTACGAGGTGGAGCCGCGGTACATCCGACCGCTGGAAGACGGCGGCATGGTGTTCAGCGGCCGGGCCCCGAACCAGCCGATCATGCAGATCCTGGAGCTGCCGGCCGAACAGCACCCCTGCTTCTTCGCCACGCAGGCCCACGCCGAACTCACGTCGCGCCCCCTGCGGCCGGATCCGTTGTTCGTCGAGTTGGTGCGTGCCGCGATGGTCTTCGCCGGCCTGGCCGACGAATCGGACCTGCCCGCCCCCGTGCCGGTTGAACACCCCCCCGCCGCCTCCCCGCAACGCAGCCGCGTGTAGATCGCGCGCGCCGCACACGACAACTACCATCGCCCTACGATCTGCTTTGCGAACGCCGGGTTTCCGCTTTCCCGCCGGTTGGCCGTCAGGTGCCGGTTGGAGGTGGCGGCGAAGACGGGTTGGGAGGAGTTGCCAGCAAGTGGAGGATCGGTTCGGCGAGCCAGAAGCGGCCCCACTCGCGGCCGGTGATCTCCTTAAGAATGCCAGCCCGCTCCAGCTCCCGGATCGTCTTGCTGGCGGTGGGGGCCGTGACGCCCAGGCTGCTCGCCGCGCGGGCCACGGTCGTATAGGGGTTGACGAACAGGGTGTTCATCAGCGTAAGCGTGCGATGATGTTTCGCCAGCCTCTGCCGGAACGCGTCGCGCAGATTGAGGATCGCCTGACTCTGGTCGATGGCGCTTCGGGCTGTATCCCGTACGGCGATCAGAAAGTAACGAATCCACGCCGGCCAGTCGCCATGCGTGCGGATGCGCTGGAGCAGTTCGTAATACTCGGCGCGGTGCTGCTCGATGTGGGTCGACAGGTAGAGCAGTGGCTTGCTGAGTCGGCCGCGCTCGATCAGGAACAGCGTAATGAGTAGCCGGCCGATACGCCCGTTGCCGTCCAGGAACGGGTGAATGGCTTCGAAGTGCTCGTGAACCAAGGCGCACTGGATCAGTTCCGGCATCTGGCCGCGCTGATGCAGGAATTGCTCCCAGTGCCGCAGACACTCGTGCATCTCCGGTTCGGGGGGCGGAACGTAGGCGGCATCCGACAGTGCGCAGCCAGGCGGGCCGATCCAGTTTTGGCTGCGACGGAACTCGCCCGGTGTCCTGTCCTTTCCGCGTACGTCCTGCATCAGCAGCGCATGAAGGTCACGCACCAGGCGACAGGACAGGGGGATCCTTTCGAGGTCGCGGATGCCGCGGTTCAGAGCGGCGACGTAGTTGCGGACTTCCAGCACGTCGGAGCCGGGCGGCGTGCGCTTCGGCTCGATTTCATCCAGGAGCAGGTCGGACAGGTCGGCCTGCGTCCCCTCGATGCGACTGGACGCGACGGCCTCGCGATTGACATACGGGGCGATCAGCAGGTCGGGGTTTGGCAGATAGCGACCCAGGCCGGACAGCTCGCTGAGGGCGGCATCCGCCTGCGACAAGAGCAGGGCCGTATGGGCATCGTAGTCGATCGGGGGTGGGAGCGGCGTCGGAACGAACGCCCAATAACCCAGGGGCGTCTTGACCACCCGACCACTGGCCTCACTTGTAAACGACTTTGGATCCAAGAGTTAACTCACTTAGCGCGTTCTTTCAAAGCCTGCGGAGCTTTGAAAAAAGGCGGCGTCATTTTACAAAGCGATAGGAGCATGTAAACCCGGCTTCAAGCTTTCGTCTCCGAGGCGTCAGGCCCATCGGAGCCGAACAGCCAGACCGCCAGGCGGTCGTCCGAGAAAGGCGCGCCGGATGATTCACGACCAGGAGGGGTGAGGTGGAACGAAGAATGGTCAATGACCGGCGCCACAGGAGGGCAACTTGTCGTCCTCTGCGTCCATCGGTGTCATCTGTGGATACTCACCCTTTCAAACCCGTGGTCGCGATGCCCCGGATGAACGTGCGCTGGGCAAGGAAGAACAGCAGCAGCACGGGGATCACGGTCAGCGTCGCAGCGGCCAGAAGCTGGTTCCACTCGGTGTTGCCGGACCGGCTCTGCAGGAACTGCAACCCCAGCGCCAGCGTGAACTGGCCCTGGTGGGTCAGGTAGACCAGCGGCCCCAGCAGGTCGTTCCAGACCGTCAGAAAATGGAACAACGCCACGACGGCCAGCGCGGGTTTCGAGAGGGGCAGCACGATCCGCCAGAACACGCCCCAGGTGGTGCAGCCGTCGATGCGGGCCGACTCCTCCAGCTCCCGCGGAATCGTCATGAAGAACTGCCGCAGCAGGAAGATGTTGAACGCGCTGCCGAACCAGGCCGGCACCCAGAGCGGCAGGTAGGTCCCGATCCAGCCGAGGTGCCGGAAAATCATGTACGTGGGGATCATGGTGACGGGGAACGGGATCATCATGGTGGCCAGGCAGACTCCGAACATCGCGGTGCGGCCGCGGAAGGGCACCCGGGCGAAGCCGTACGCAGCGATGGAGCTGGAGACCAGGATGCCCACCAGGCTCAGCCCCGCGATGATCAGCGTGTTCCGGGTGTAGAGCAGGAAGTCAAAATGCTCCGACCGAAAGATCGCCTCATACGCGTCCGTCTCCGGCTCCTGCGGCAGGAACTTCGGCGGATACGCGATGACCTCCGTGTTCGGCTTGAGGCTGACCATGGCCATCCAGACCAAAGGCAGCACAAACAGTGCCGAGATGCCGATCAGCGCGACGTACGTCGCGAAGCGAGGGAAAAGTTGAGCGTTCCGTCGAGTCATGGCGCTGTGCTGCAAATGTCGAATGTCAAATGTCCAATGTCAAAGGAAGGAGGTGACAGGCGTCTTTCATTCGCCATTTGCCATTCATCATTTGACATTGGCCATTGGTCATTTGCCATTTTCCTGTCACGCTCCCCGGTAGTGGACCATCCGCCGGCTGACCCAGAAGACCAGGCCGGTCAGGGCCAGAATGATCAGAAGCTGGATCCAGGCCATCGCGCTGGCGTAGCCCATCTTCAGGAAGCGGTACGCGTTGTCGTACAGGTACATCGTGTAGAAGTAGGTCCCGCGCTCGGGGCCGGGATTGCTCATCACGTATGGCAGGGCGAATATCTGCCACGTGCCGATGATGGCAATGATGACGTTGAACAGGATCACCGGGCTGATGCCCGGCAGGGTCACGTGCCAGAACTGTCGCACCGGGCTGGCTCCGTCCAGCCGGGCGGCCTCGTAGAGCTCTTCCGGCACGTCCTGCAGGCCGGCCAGGTAGATGACCACCGGCGAGCCGACGCCCCACAGGCTCACCAGGATCAGCGAGCTCATGGCCCAGCCGGGCGAGGCAAGCCAGGCCGGTCCGCCGATACCCACCACGCCCAGGGCCTGGTTCAGCAGGCCGTACTGCTCGTTCAGGGCCCACAACCACAGAACGGCCGTTGCCACCACGGGCACGACGGTGGGGACGAAGATACAGGTGCGGAAAATCCCCTGCCCCCGCACGCGGCGGTTCAGCAGAACGGCCAGCAGCACCGCAACCAGGGTACCCAGCGGGATCGCGCCGGCGGCGTAAATGAATGTGTTGCCCAGCACCTTGTGGAAGACGGGGTCGACCGCCAGGTGTCGGTAGTTCTGCGCGCCCGTGAAGACCGGGGGCTGGAGCAGCGGATAGTCGCAGAAGCTCAGGTACAGAGACATTCCCATGGGGACGGCCAGGAAGAACAGGAACCCCAGCCACCAGGGGGCGGTCCAGAGCAGGCCGGCGAGTTGTCGGGATCGTCTCATGCGCAAACTCACGGCGCGGCCTCGACCGCCTGCCGCAGGGCGGCCATCCGCTGATACTCGTTCACAATCACGTCGATTTTGGCCTGGGTCTCGCGCAGGGCCTCGTCCGGCGGGCGATGGCCCTGGAAAATGTTCTCGATCATGAAGAGCATTTCCACGGACGCCTCGGCCCAGGTGGGCATGCGCGGGTAGCCGAACACGTCGTCGGAGTCGGCCAGCGCATCCAGGGTGCGGATGTGCTCGCGGATCGGGTGGTTCCTGAAAAAATCCTCGCTGGGCGTGCGGAAGGGCGAGAGCTTCCAGTGCTCGCGGCAGAGCCTCTCCAGCACATCCTGCCGCAACAGGTAGCTCAGGAACCGCATCGCTTCCCGGGGGTGTCTCGAACCGCGCGGGATCACAAACACGTCGGAGCTGACGAACACCGGATGCCGGTCCTCCCGATCGGCGGGGAAACGGGCGACGCCGTATTCCAGCGACGGCTTGTACTGCCGCACCCAGTTGGCCACCCACGGGCCCTGGTAGACCATGGCCAGCCGTTCGGCCAGGAACGGGTTCAGCGGGCCCTCCACGGCACCGACGTTGGCCTCGAAGGCGACCGCCTGCTTGAGGCCCATCTCCACCCGCTGTTCGTACATCCAGCGGTGGGCGGCCCGGCCGGCCGGCGTGTCCAGAGTGAACTGCTGCCCGTCCCAGAGGTTGCCGCCGAAGAAGTACAGCCACACCCAGTGCCACCAGCCGAGCAGCTTGGGCGCGGGGATGAAGCCGGCCTGGATGATCCTGTCCCCTTCGTACCGGGTGAGCTTGCGGGAGTATTCATCGAGCTCCGCGAGGGTCCGCGGCGCGCGATCCGGGTCGAGGCCGGCCTCGCGAAAGAGTCGCTTGTTGTAGTACAGGGCGATGACGTACGGCGTGCTGGGCAGGGCGTAGAGCCGATCGTGGTACACGCCGATGTTCCACCAGGCGGGCTTGAAGACACCGGCGTCGATGCGAGATTCCTTCACCAGGTCGTCCAGCGGCATGAGCGCATCGCGGTCTGCGAACTGCGCGATGATGTGATCGTACAAGCCGGCCAGGTCCGGCGGATCGCCGCCGGCGACGGCCACCAGCGTGCGCTGGTCGACGTTGCTCACCGCCAGGTACTCGACCCAGATGCCGTCTTCAACACCCTGGGTCTGGTTGTACTCGGCGACGATGCGCTTCATGACGGCGCCTTCGACGCCCGTCCATTTCTCCCAGTAGCGGATGACGGTCCGGTCGGACGGAACGTGCCGGGCCTGCCGCGGCCCGAACGCCAGCAATGCCAGGGCCGGCAGAACGAGCAGAAGAAAGATGAGAGTGCCACGAAGAGTCACGGGAGTCAGGCCATAGGCTTTTCGACTGCAGGCTGCAGGGTTTGGTGTCGAGGGGCTCGTCATGAGCCGAGCATATGGCATCGTAAAGCTGACTGATGCTCGCGGTCCGCACGGCGGACCCCACAGCCCACAGCCTATAGCCTACAGGCTACAGCCTTCTACAGTCCATCCACCAGTCGGGCAAAGATGCCCCAGTCGGCCAGGTCCACGTCGTCGTCGTCGTCCAGGTCGCATTCGGAAAAGCGATTGGCCGTACAGCCGCCGGGCACCGCGCTGTTGCCCGGTCCGCTGAAACAGTCGGAGAACAGGCTCTGATCGTCGGCATCCACGAACCCATCGTCGTTCACGTCACCTTCGTACGTCCAGCCGATGGCGCGCAGCATGGGTTTGATTTCCGGGTTGCGCATGAAGAGCTTCCAGCACAGCCCGGTGCGGTAGTTCTCGATCATGACCACGATCGGGCCCTGGTCGATGGCCAGGTATGTGTCGGAGTACCAGTTCAGACCGGGATGAAACGCATCACGGAAACCGTAGGGGCCCACCAGCCCGCTGGTGTACGCGTCGAAGAAGTACCGCAGGGTGACCAGGGACTCGTCCGGCGTGAACGGCATGGCGCTGATGGCGGAGGTGGGGGCAATGGTGCCGTTGTCGTTGGTCGGCGAATGGGCGTCGTAGCCCCACGGATTGGAACTGGCGGTCAGCCCCCAGGCCAGGGCGTTGTACCCGACGTGGCCCTCCGGGTTGTGCTGGGCGTACGCCCGGTGGATGAGCGAGGTGTTGCGGGCGTTGTCGAAGTAGTTGCAGTACGCGTCTCTCTTGTAGCGCGGATCGAAGCCCAGAAACGAGTAGTGGGTGAAGAACAGCGGACCGCCCAACGGCGGGCCCACCCACTGGCGATAGCCGTAGTACGTGTTCGGATTCGCATAGCTCCCCAGGGCGGCCCAGCCGTTGTAGAAGCTGGTGGCGGGCATGGGGTGCGTAGGGGAGGCGATGGCCAGGAGGTACGCGATCATCGTCTCGCTGTATCCGTGGATCGGCAGGTCCATGGTCCAGCCGTAGTCGGGCGACCAGTGCCAGTACAACACCTGGCTGGACGGATACCGGCGGTACCAGTCCCACTCGATGCCCTCCCACAGGTCGGTGGCACGAGTGCGGATCTCCGTTTCCACGGGGTCGGGGCCGTCGAAGTACTGCCGCACGGTCAGCAGCCCCTGGGCGAGATAGGACGTCTCGACGAGGTCCGCCCCGTTGTCCTCCGCGACGCCGAACGGAATGGTGGCCCCAGTGGTGCCGTTGATCCAGTGCGACCAGGCACCGTGGTAGCGGATGGCCGTCTCGTCGAGGAAGGTCAGCATTTGCAGCACGCGGTCGGCCGCGGCGGGCCGGGTCACGAATCCGCGGTCGGCGCCGACAACGATGCACATCAGGCCCATGCCCGTGCCGCCGGTCGCGCAGATGTCGTAACCGTGAAGGAGCCCCTCACGGGTCAGCCCGCTGACCGGGTGGGCGAAGTCCCAGAAGTAACTGAAGGTGGCCTGCTGGAGCGCGTCGAGCAACTCTTCATCCGTCAGGCCGTTGTACTCGGCGGACGCAACGGTTGACGGCGCTGTCTCCTGCCCGTCGATCACAGCCGTCGCGTAGTAGTAACTTCGTCCCGTACCGGGGCCCACGGGGTCTGTATACGTCGGTTCCGGATGCGGCGCGGTGGTCAGCCGCGTGAACGGCCCGCCGGCGGATGCCGAGCGGTACACGTGGTAGCCCTGCGTGCCGCTGTCGGACGACGGATTCCAGGCCAGCAGGTTGTGATCCGCGAAGGCGACGATCCCGAGGTTCGTCGGCGTGGTGACCGCGGTGGGGCGGCGGAAGCGAAGATTGTCCACGTAAATGGTGCCATTGGCGCCGGGCATCCCTTCGAACACGAAGGCCCAGATCTGATCCAGGCCCGTCTGCGTGCGGGTCGAGACGTTGAAGGATACGGTCTTCCAGACGCCGGTGGCGCCGGGCAGTCCGGTGGCGACCTGCCAGGCATCCGGCGGGTTCCAATTGGGGCTCCAGATGCCGATGAGCGAGGGCAGAGCAGATGACGTTGAGATGTACACGTCGGCCAGCAACTCCTCCTCGCCGTCCAGGTCATAGGCGGTCCCGGACCAGAAGTGGCGATACTCCACCTTGCCGTCTTCACCGGTGAAGGAGAGTTTCAGCACGTAGCTTCCGTCGGTCGCGGGCGGGGCCCCGGCCACGCCTCCCGTCACCCGGGCGACCACCAGCCCGGCGTCGCCGGCACTGACGGTCAGGGTCGTTTCGGACGGTTCATAGCTGGTGAGCGGCGTGTAGGTGTCAGCCGCCGCCGCGTTCACCAGGAGGAGCGCCCAAAGGGCGGCGCCGATGCGCGTGAGGCGGGCATCCATTCGGTCTCGTCGATTACTTGACATCTTCCATTCCCATCCCGTTGTTTTCGATGAGTTTCGCGTACCACAGGCCGCTGGCCTTGATGATCCGCTGCTGGGTTTCGTAATCGCAGCGGATCAGCCCAAAACGCTTCTCGTAACCGGCCGCCCACTCGAAATTGTCCAGCAGCGACCAGCAGAAATAGCCCCGGATGTCCAAACCGTCGGCGAGGGCGTCGCCCAGCACCGCGATGTGATCGCGGAGGTAGGCGATGCGGTTGGCGTCGTGGACGTGCCCGTCGGGCCCCGGCTGATCGTTGTAGCAGGCGCCGTTTTCGGTGATGTAGAAGGGCAGGCCGGGGTAGCGCTGCGCAAGCCAGTGCAGCAGCCGGCGGAACCCGTCCGGCATGATGGGCCAGCCCATGTCCGTGTGCGCCCGCTGGGGCTGAGGCTGCGTATGGTATTGCAGGGCGCCGTCGTTCACCGAATGGCAGACGACGTTGCTCATGTAGTAGTTCAGGGCGATGTAATCCAGGGAGCCGCGGAGCAGATCTGCATCCTCTTCGGAGAACGCGGGCAGCAGGTCGCGCAGCCGTTCGCGCAGGACGGCCGGGTAGTCGCCGAAATAACAGGGATCGGTGAACCAGCCGCCGAAGCCGAGCATGGCCCGCTCGGCGGCGGCGCGGTCCTCCGCGGTCTCGGTGGCGGGGAAGCTGTACTCGGTGTTCAGGGCGAAGCTGATGGCCCCGCCGGCATGTTTCGATGCGCGGTACGCGGCCACGGCGTGCGCGTGGGCCCGCAGCAGGTTGTGCCCGGCCCGGTAGCCCCAGGCACGATTTCGAATGCCAGGTGCATGGCACCCGACGAAGTAGCCCGCATCCACCACCACCCACGGTTCGTTGAGGGTCAGCCAGAAGCGTACGCGGTCACCCAGCCGGTCATACAGCCGCGCCGCATAGTCGGCGAAAATCCGCGGCAGATCCTCATGGCGCCAGCCGCCCAGCTCCATCTGCAAGGCGGCGGGCAGGTCCCAATGGTAGAGCGTGACAAACGGCTCGATGCCGGCCTCGCGGAGTCGGTCCACGAGCCGATCGTAGAAATCCAGGCCCTTCTCGTTCACCACCCCGCGGCCATGGGGCATGACGCGCGGCCAACTGACGCTGAACCGGTACGCGTTCAGCCGCAAGCGGCGCATGAGTTCGATGTCCTCGGGCCAGCGATGGTAGTGGTCGCAGGCGATGTCTCCAGTCTGTGCGCCGGCCGTCTTGCCCGGGGTATGGCAGAACACGTCCCAGATGCTGGGGCCGCGCCCATCTTCGTGGGCGGCACCCTCGATCTGGTACGCGGCGGTGGCCGCCCCCCAGAAGAAGTTCGCCGGAAACGCTTTCATGGCATCCTGCACTCCGCCAGCCGAGAGAAACGGCCGGCACCTCGTCCCACCATCTTATCCGATCGCGGCGGTTTGCGGTGGGCAAAAGTGCCCCGCGCCGCGAGGGTTTGAGTGGTTCCACTACAACGACAATGTCGAAGATTCCCCATTAACCTATTGTACCATCGATGATTACGTGCGTCACTGCTGCTCCCGGGGGCGGGTGGTGGACGCTGGCGCCCCACGCCCCATAGAATTCAGGGTACCAAGGAATGAAAGCGCTTGCAATGGCTTTCCTGGTTTGTTACAGTACGACGCATCGGAGGAACCCGTCTGAGTCTCTCTCGACGTGGTGTGGGGAGCCGGGCGCGTGTCTCGTCGTGCCCTGAGCGACCCCGGGTGAAAACAAGGATTCACGAGGCTCATCTCTCGATGGAGGAGGACTCTCATGGAGCGAATGGTAAGAAGGGCAATGATTGTGGCGGTGCTGGCGGTCGCGGGGCTGGCGGTGGTCTCAGTCAACGCGGCGGCGCCGGCGGTGAACAGCGTATTGTTTCACACCCGGCTGTGGAATGATGACCCGGATTCGATTCTGACCACGGTCGGCAACTACCCGTTGTCCGTCCTCATCAACGACTCCAAGCTGGATGGCGACGGAACGGGTGGCGAGTGGGCCAACCGGCACAACTTCCGGTTCTCCGACAACGGCGGCGTGTCGGACGCGGTGTTCATGAATGACCACCAGTTCGCGGTGTATGCGGATGTGACCATCACAGGCAACACCAATGCTGAGGGCGGTCTGAACCTCACGCCGTGGTGGTCGAAGGATTTTGACGGGCAGTTCATGCTCCGGACCAGCGACGGAATGATCGAGGTCTGGAACGGACGGCTGCCGTACTACAACTTCACGGCAAACCATGGCGCAACGTACACCATGGGCGAAACCGTTCGTTGCGGGATGATCTACGACCCCAACGGGCTGTCCGAGGCGGACCCGGCCACCATTGAGTACATCCTGGTTGACCAGGGCAACACGTACAGCAGCGGGCCCCTGGCGTTCAGCGAGGGCAACCCGGCGGAAGATCCCCCGTATGGGCTGTGGGGCATTCTGAATGATGCCCGGCTGGGCGGTTTCCACCAGCCGCAGTTGACCGTTGGCGACCCGAATGCCTGGAGTCAGATTGAGTTCGGGAACATCGTGTTTGTGCCGGAACCGGCTGCACTGGCCCTGCTGGCCCTGGGTGGGCTGGCGGTGCTGCGGCGGCGGTAGACCGGCTGTCCCGGCCAGCCGGGACCGGCGCGCCGGGACGGTCCCACAGAGGAGCCGGTTCCCCAGAGGGGTCGGTTCTGCTGAAACGCCGGTCTTGAAGAAGACTGGGTACAAAAGAGAGACGGTGACGGTACGCGACACCGGCGGCGGCCGGGAGACGACCCCGCCGGTGTCGCGGAACCGCGAGACGGGAGACAGAAAGGAAGGTTTCCCATGGCGAGGACGGCGCGGATGGATGGCAGGGGGAATCGAGCATTCACGCTGATCGAGCTTCTGGTGGTCGTGTCGATTATCGCCCTGCTCATCTCGATCCTGCTGCCCTCGCTGAAGAAAGCGCGAGACCAGGCAAAGGACACGGTGTGCCGGTCAACGATGCATCAGCTCGGGTTGGCCAACGGGTATTACGCACAGGACAACGGCGACTACCTGCCGTGGATGAAGGGAACGCCCACGAGCCCGCCTCCGCCGCCGAACACGCCGGATGCGGCCAAATATAATTCCGCCCCGTACAAGCAGTACCGACAGCTCTTCTACCTAATGCCCTACACGAAGACCCAGAACGTCTTCAAATGCCCGCAGACCAAGGGCGGTCCCAGGGTCAGTAATCGCATCGGCAGCGGACCCCGGTCGGTGCTGGGGTACCGCGAACCTGGAGACTCGCCTCCGCCGAACGATGCTCTCCCCAGCTACTACCGAGTTCGGCGCTCGGATGAGATGTGGGCGTCCAAGCAGAAGGAGCTTTTCCCGAGTACTCCTCGCGATTCGGTCCAGGACCGCGTGGATGAGTTATACACTGAATTCTGGTTCAACGACTGGTCTGTCGGGGCGACGGTGGGAGGATTCACGGTTCCCGCCATCAGCGGGAACATGGTCAATAAGATCACGCATCCCGCAATCGCCGTGATGATGAGCGATGCGGCGCACTGGAACTCGCGTCACCGCAGCGGGACCGGCAACCACCTGATGTTCGTGGACGCGCACGTGGCGTTCTACAAGCTGGACAACTTTCACGACCGAGAGGGCCACAATAGCGGGATTCGCGGATGGGCCAACGCCCTGGACAAGGACATGTTCGGCAACCGGCCGTTCTGGTCCTGGGGACTGGGGCGAGGGAATAACGCGGTGAACGGGGATCAGTAATCGCAGCAAACGCGGTGGGGCCGCCCGATCCAATCGGGGGCAATGGACGACCGACCGCGAAACAGAGAACACATCGATCTTCGATGGAGGTGCGAAAGATGTCTTACGGGCGATGGTTTGTACTTGCGGCGGCAGTCGGCCTGGTGCTTTGCGGCACGGCACTGGCTCGCCAGAACATCGTTAAGAACGGCAGCCTGGAGGTCGGGCCGGGACAGGGCGGCCAGAACCCGTTCATCGCCGCCAACTGGACGGAATTCGGCGATAATGTCGAGCGGTCGCTGGAGGCCAACCGGACGGCGGACGGCGAGGCCGCACTGAAGGCCTTCGGGGACAACGGCACCTCCGCCGGCGGGTACCAGGAGCTGCAGGCATCGCCGGCCCAGAGCATCTCGGCCAGTGCGTGGCTGTACACCCGCGGCACAGACAAGCTGCGCGGAACCGGGCAGGCCGGCATTCGTCTGGAATTCCTGGGGCTGTTCGGCAATGTGATCAGCTCCAGCCAAACACTGATCATGGACGGCACGTCAGCGGCAGACACCTGGACTCAGGCCACGCTGGGACCGCTGGCGGCCCCTTCGGGCACGGTGAAAGTCCGGCTGACCTGCCTCCTCACGTATGCGTCGGGCACCTGCCTGGGATCGGTGTACTGGGACGACGTGACCCTGACCGGCGCCACGGGCACCCTGCTCAATGGGGACATGGAAGCGGCCGGCGTCAGCGATGACCCGAACCCGCAGGGCATCGAAGACTGGATTGGCTTCAATGACCAGCAGAAGTCAGACGAGGCCGCGTTCCACGGCGCCTCCAGCCTGAAGCTGGGAATCAGCGAGCCGTACTCGGGCCTCGTGCAGGAAATGGGCGACCTCGTCGCCGGCGACCGCATCGTCCTGAAGGCCCGGGCGATGATTCCCTCGTCCAACCCGCTGAACGGGACCGCGATGGTGGGCATCAAGCTTGAGTTCTCATCGTCGGCCACCGTGCCGCCGCCGGAGGAGAACCTGGCATTTGACGAGAACGCGACGACAAACGCATGGGTGCCGGTGAGCATCAGCACCACCGTGCCGCCCGACATGACCAAGGCCCGCATCGTGATGATCTACGTCGGTGATGCCGAGACGACGGGGGCGGTTCGGTTCGACAGCGCGTCGGCCACGCGGAACGGCGGTGCGAATATGCTGCTGAACCCGAGCTTCGAGTTTGGCGACGGCGGCTTCAACGGCATCGCGGACTGGGCGGAGTTCAACACGCCGGACACGTCGTCGGCCCGGAAGAACTGCTTCTTCCCCGGGTGGACGCCGCTGGATGGCAGCTGCACGATGAAGGCGACCGGCCAGGCTGTCGCGGGAATCTACCAGGAAATCGACGTCGCGCCGGGCGAGACGCTGGACATCAACGCATATCTGTTCACCGGTGGCCCGGTGGGCGAGCCCCTGACCGGCCCCGGCAAGGCCGGCGTGAAGGTCGAATGGGCCGCGGGCGGCGTGCCTGGAAACGTGGACATCGGCGGACCGCCGAACACCATCCTCGCCGGCGCCGCAACGGACGTCTGGCATGAACTCTACATCGACTACACCATGCCGGCCGGCACCGCAGCAAGGGTCAAGTTCACGAATATCATCGCGAAGGAAACGGCCACCCAGGGCGTTGCCTACATGGACGCCTGCGAAGCCGTGGTCATCAACTTCTATGATGGGGCGGACGCCGACGGTGATGACGACGCCGACCTCGCCGACTTCGCCCGTTTCCAGGAGTGCTACACGGGCAGCGGAGCCACCACGCTGGGCTGGCCGTGCCTGGTGTTCGACTCCGAGGATGATGATGACATTGACGTGGCCGACTACCTGTTCTTCGAAGGCGGGCTGATCGGCCCCGTGCCGTAAGGTCGAAGAAACGAAAGCCGTGAGCCGTTGGAGGCTCACGGTCGGGGATCGCCAGGGAATCCGGAAACTCCGGTGGGAGTTTCCGGATTCCTTTGTTATGCGGTGACCAGCTTGAGTTCGGGTGTCGGCCGCGCCGGATTTCCCTGGCAGTTGACGCCAGGCATGGAGGCTTTGATCATGGCGAGCATGAGTGACTTGCAGCCTGCGGAGCGATTGGAAACCGAACGCCTGGTTCTGCGGCGGTTCACCGACTTGGATGCGGAAGCGATCCACGCGAACTGGGCGTGTGACCCGGAGGTGTCGCGGTTCGTCTGCTGGAAGCCGCATCGCGAGCTGTCCGACACACGGGCCTACCTGGACTACGTGAGTGAGCGGTGGTCCAGGGGCTCTGCGTTCGACTACGGCATCGAACGGCGCGAAGACGGGGTACTGATCGGAGCGATTGCCATCCGGCCGTCCGGGCACCAGGCAGAGCTCGGGTACAACCTTGGCCGGGCGTTCTGGGGTCACGGCTACGCCACGGAAGCCGTCCGCGGCCTGACCGATTGGGCCTTGGCCCAGCCGTCGATCTACCGCGTGTATGCCCTGCACGACGTGGATAATCCGGCCTCAGGGCGTGTATTGGAGAAGGCCGGGTTCGTTCGGGAAGGGCTGCTACGCAGACGGGGGGTGCACCCGAATGTCAGCCCAGAGCCCCGTGACGCGGTGCAATACGCGAAAACTCGGTAAGGCTTGGCTGGCGAGGGTGCTTGGTGGGCCGTGCTTTTGCGGTCCGTACGGATGGGGTTCCACCTTCCTCTGGGCCACGGGTCTTAAAGTCGTGGTGAACAAGGGTTTGGAAAGTGGATTGGAATCTTTGGTGGGGCTTGCCGTGCCGGGGCCGTCCGCTTATAGTGCGGGTGATTGGATCGTCGAGTCAGCAGGTTTGCAAGGTGGGTTGTTCACTTCTCCGTCGCACTGCTCTGATCGGCTTCCCGTCCTTCGGGCCGAAGCGTCGGCCACTTTCACATGCGACCCTGAAAGAGAAAACGCGGGTCGGAATTACCATCGATTAGGAGAAAACGATGGGCAAGAAGTTGTACGTGGGGAATCTATCCTATGACACCAGCAGCTCCGACCTGGAGCAGTTGGTGGCGGCGCATGGAACTGTGGTCAGCGCCGAAGTGATCATGGACCGGGCGACCGGCCGGAGCAAGGGGTTCGGGTTCGTCGAGATGGAGTCCGAGTCGGACGCCCAGGCGGCCATCGAAGCCCTGAACGGCCAGATGCACGGCGGTCGGGCTCTGACGGTTAATGAGGCGAAGCCTCGCGCTCCGCGCCCGGGTGGCGGCGGTGGCGGGCGAGGCGGGTACGGCGGTGGCGGCGGCGGTCGCCGGGACCGCGATCGGTACTAGACAGCACGGCTGAATCAGCAATGCACGGGGTCGCCTTCGGGCGGCCCCCTTTTTTTTGCGCGCGTGACTGGTGGTGAGCCTACCAGAGGCGCGGTGGGCCGGGGTTCAGGACCACGGTTGCACCCACAGGGGGCGGAACGAAGGGGACAAACTCCCCATCTGTCCAATGGAGCCAGCGCAGGGACGGGTCTTCAAGGGGTTTTGCGAACTGGAATTCGACCTCGGCCGGGCGACGGTCGGGGGTCAGAGCGTTGACGGTTATAGTCAGGCCGGTCAGGTGAACCTGTTGGCCCACCGCCATGGGGTTTCGGTCGTCGCGGACCAGCGAATCGAGCGGGCCGGTGAGAAAGCCCTTGTCCGGTCGGATGACCAGCGTGTGCTCATCGGGGCGCCGCACCGTGAGCCGGTCGATACCCGGCGCCAGTGTTCGCACGTGGAGCGGTACGGACTGCCGTTTGGCTTCGCGAGCCATGGGTCCGTAGGCGGCATGGATCATGCTGGGAGGATTGACCAGCACGAGGTCCTGCCGGGCGAGTGAATCATCCAGGGGCGCACGAACCTGCAGCTGCTCATCCAGAATGCGCGCGCCCATGGGCCAGCCGGCGCGCAGCGGGGTGGCCAGCGGCGACAGCACGGCGTGAAGCAGAAGAAGGAACCCGCCCAGCGCGACGTAGACGGCTCGACTGGCCCGGCCGGCGGGTCGGCCTTCGCCGCGTCGGAACGCAGCGGCAAGGAACTGGGCGAGCAGGGCATAGGCGCCGATTCCCGCGAACATCATGAGGCGGTCCGCCGCAAACGCGGCGCAGGCGGGCAGAGCGGAGAGCATCATGCCCGTGGCCCAGAACCGAGCCGATCGGCTTTGCCGCAGTAGCGGCCACAGGGCCAGGGCCAGCAGAACGCAGACGGCCACCGCGGCTCGCCAGTGCCACAGAGCGAAGCCCTCACCCAAAACCGGCTTGAGAACGAGGCTCGTCTCCGCCGGAGGCAAGGCCCACTGGCCAAGCAGCATCAGGGGCAGATTGTGAAGGACGGCGGCGGCATAGCGGATGGGCTCCACCAGCGGGTCCACGTAGCCGCCCACGTGTTCCACCCCGGAGCCGAACGCCGTCCACCCCGCCCGCCAGGCCAGGACGACGGCAACGTATGGAGCGAGGGACAGCAGCCGGCTCTGCCATCGGGCACAGATCGGAAGAGCGTCGTGTAGGGAAAGAGTGTAGGATAGGGTGGTGG
>CAZBFW010000021.1:0-5941 GCA_964491135.1 uncultured Phycisphaeraceae bacterium
TCCTTCGTGCCAGGTGATGTTCGTCGCTTTGATTTTCGTCACGGCCAGTTGCTCCATGTTTCTCCGCGCGTCGACTCGCGCAGATCGGCAAGTATAGAGACCACCTCCCCGGGTCACAAGCCGGCCGACGGAGGCCTGGATGGGGCGCGGCTTGCTCCCCGTGGGGACAACCGGTAGAAATCCCGTCATGAACAGGTCCGGGCTCAGTGGCGCATGGTGTTTGTATGTGTGCATTCTGACCGGGTTCGGCGCGGGGGCCGAGAGAGTCAGGGCGGCCGATCCCCCACCCGGTGAATGGCTTGTGGACCGCGCCCGGAGTTTCGCCCTCAGCGGCTCCTCCGATCCGACGCGGACGGAGGCGGAGTACGTGCTGTGCTGGCTCCAGGCGGCGACCCGGGTTTCGCCGGACCTGGCCGATGCTTATCTGTGGCAGTTTGACCTTCTTCATCGCCTGGAGCGAGTGGACGACGCCCGGTCGGCCCTGAAAGCGTATTGTCGGCTGGACCCATCCAACGTAGCCGCTCGGCTGGATGCCGTCGATCTCGAGTTCAACGCGCGCCAGACGCTGGAGTCGCGTCAGGAGTTCTGCCGAACGATCCTTGAGCGTCCCGACAACGCGCCGGAGGTGGTGAGCGACCTGCACCGGCGTCTGGCCGAGCTGGCCCACCGCTCGGGCGACAGTGAGTTGGCGCGGACGCACGCCCGACGGGCGGTCGAGGCGTTCCCGCAGAACCTCAACGCGCAAGTTCTGCTGCTGAGCCTGGAGGAGCGGACGGAGGACCCACCGGCGCGAGTTCGACTTCTGTTGAACACGATCGCCGCGAACCCGGCCCGGGGATTGCCGGTGTGGGAGCTGGCCCGTTACCTCGACGACCTTTCGCTGCACGCGGAGGCCGTGGGCTGGTATCGCTGGGCCCTGGACCACTTCCAGCGCCGGCATCCGGGCACGAAACCACCGCCGGAAGTGCTGCTCGATCTGGCGTCCAGCCTCTGCGACGGCGGACAATTCGAGGAGGCCTTCAAAGTCTGCAACGACGTGATGGCGGCCGATCGGGGGTTCCTGGAGGCCCAGGTGCTGATGATCCGCATCGCGCGACTGCGCGGCCTCAAGGAAGTGGCCGAGAAGCAGCGGGACATGGTGGCGTCTGAACTGCTGCAGAGCGAGCCGGACTTTCTGCAACGGGAGGACGCCATCGCGGCTGCCCGGTCCGCCTGGTTCCACGTCGAACACTCGCCGGACGCGGCCCGCGCGCTGCGTCTGGCCACGTTTGCCGCGGAGCGACTGCCGGACGACCCGGCCGTGCAGCGCGTTCTGGGCTGGGCGAAGCTGATCAACGGGGACGCACCGGCCGCCGAAGCAGCACTGGCGCCACTGGCCGCGGATGATCCGCACGCGGCGGTCGGCCTGGCCAGGGCCCGTATCGCCCAGGAGAAGAAGGCGGAGGCGATCCAGGCCCTGCGTCAGGCGGAGTCCGCGAGGTATTCCGGGCCGGCGTATGACCAGGCCGTCGAGTTGCTGCGGGAGCTGGGCGAATCACCGGCAGGAAGGCCGGACCGGTCGGCGATCCAGCGAGAGCTCGACGCGTTCGACCGGGCCGTGCTGCGCTTCTACGACGAACCGGGCACGGCCCTGAAGCTGGAGATCTCCCCCGGGGCGAGCGCGGTGCCGTTCGGCGACTCGATGCGCTGCACGTTCACGCTGACGAACACGGGGTCGTATCCGGTCACGCTGGGGACGGAAGGCATGGTGGCCGCGCCACAGGTGCTGGTCTCGGCGAAAGGCATTTGGCCGGGGGCGCCGACGGCGGACGCCTACCTCACCGTATCTCTGATGCGACGAAGCGTACTTCTGCCGGGCGAAGCGATATCGGTTCGCGAGCCGCTGGCTCTGGGATCGCTCCACGCGTTCCTGGAATCGGAGCCGCAGCGAGACATCACGTTGGAGTTTTCCTTTGTGTTCGACCCGGTGCTGGACGCCCGGAACGTGTGGACGTCGCGCTTGCCGGGCATCCAGACGGAGCCGGCGCGGATCACCCGAAGAGGCGTCGACGCCACGCCGCCCGGCCTGAAGAGTTGGCATGCGGAACTCAAATCCGGTACGGAGGTCCAGCGCTGTCGAGCGGTCCAGGTGCTGGCCGCCCTGCTGGGCGAGCGGCACCGGGCTGACGCCGCCGGAATCGACTATACGGTCCGTGCGATCGACGTAGCCGAGGTTCGTGGCGCCCTGTTCGCTGCGCTGGACGATCCAAGCCCGCTGGTGCGCGCCGCCGCGACGGACGCCCTGGTCCTGGTGCCGCTGGACGATACGATCGTCGGAGCCGTGGCGCCGCGGCTGTCAGACGGGAATTTCCTGGTGCGCATGATGGCGGTGGACTTGCTGGCGAACGCACAGGGCCCCGTTTTCGCCCCTGTGCTGGATCGCCTGGCCCGGGACGACGCCGATTCTCTGGTTCGCGAGTTGTGCAGGCTGTACAATGCGGTGTCGGCGACGTCGAGACCGGCGGAGCCGTGACCCCTGCCAACTTCCTCAGGAGGACATCGCCATGCAGGTTCGAAGGTTCACAGCACCGGGTCTGATCGTCGTGTGTGCGGTTCTGGCCGGTTGTTCGCACACCGCGATCGATGGCGAAGGATTGCGGCACGAGCAGTTGATTCAGGGAACGGTGGGCATCAAGGGAGAGGACAACGAGATCCGCGTTCTGGAGGGCTCGGACGTGCCCAAGCTGTCCATCATCGGCGAGGACAACCGCGTGTTCGTGGAGGACGGCGCCTGGGTGGGCAAAGTCGAGATCGTGGGCGAGGACAACCACGTGAGCTGCCCCGACGGCATGAGCGTCGAGTTCTCTTCGATCGGGGAGAACAACCGGCTGATCTACCGGCGTTGACGCGCATGAGGCTCGCCGTGGTCCGCCTGCGGCGAAGCACTGGACGTAGCGGATGACGCGCCGGCCCCTGCAGCGATTCCGGTCTTCACTCGCGTGAGGATTACTGCTTGCCGCGGTAGACGATGCGGCCCTTGGTGAGGTCGTAGGGCGAGAGCTCGACGGTCACGTTGTCGCCCAGGGTGATGCGGATATAGTACTTTCGCATTTTGCCGGACAGGTGGGCCAGCACCTCGTGCTTCTCCCCGCCCAGGTCCACCTCAACCAGAAAGCGGGCGTTGGGCAGCGTCTTGATGACCGTGCCCTCAACTGTCATACTCTCGGTGGCCATCCACACCTCATCCCGTCAGATCGCCGTCGCGGGGGTCTCCTTCGCCGCCCGCCGACGGGTCATCGCGCCCGGTAACGTTGCGCGAGGTCGATGAACCCGCCAGTATAGTCCCGCCTGGCAGTCAAGTAAACCCGGATTCGCCGGGCACGCCCGATCCGCACGGGGACGGGCGCCGCCGACAGGTCGGGCGATCGGCGTCGGGCCACGCCGGCCGGGGAGGGTTCGTTCCGGGCCACGCCCCTGTCGCTCGACGGGCGTGCGGGGAATTCGCATTCCCTTGACCGGAGCCGTCCGTCGCGCCTACCCTGGTCCCGTAGGATGCATCCGCGTTCCGCGAGGGAGACCCATGAGCACGAAGACTGACGGCCCGCCGTCACCGGCATGTCAATGGGCCGCGCTCGTACTGCGGCTGGCGGTCGTTTCGCTCTTCCTGGCTGCCGTAGTGCCCAAGTTTGCCGGGGGGTTTCAGTCTGTGCAGGGAACGGTCCACTACTTCCAGACCCAGTTCGCGACCACGTGGCTGCCCGGCCCGCTGGTCACGGCGCATGGGTACGTGACACCGTTCGCCGAGGCCCTGATCGTGCTATGGCTGCTCACCGGCATCCGGCTGCAGGCCGGCTGGGTCTTCGCATCCCTGTTCATGGTGTCTCTGGCGTTCGGGCAGATGGTGCTGAAGCAGCACGCGGTGGCCGCCGCCAATTTCAACTACGTGTTGCTTTGCTGCGCGGGTTTGTATCTCAGTCCGTGCGACCGCTTTCGGCTGGACCGACGGTGACGCGTAACAGTCACCCGGCGGATCGTCCGCCGCGTCAGGAAGCGACGGCCGCCGACTCCGGCATGGCGGCCCCCTGAACCACCTTCATCGTGACTTCCACCGCAAAGCGGCCGAGGGCGCTGTCGCAGGGCAGCCCCAGAACGGGCTGCTGCTTCGAGTTCAGCACGTTCAACTTCTCACCCACCACGACCCGCGGCAGCGATACGGAAATGTCCAGGCCGTGGAGTTTGGCCTTGGCCTGCCCGGCCACCATGTTGGCCAGTTCGCCGAGCGCGTCGGCAAAATCCGCGTCATTCTTGGTCAGCTCAACCCCGGCAAACTTGCTGGCGGTGGCGACGGCGGTTCGCATCGGAAAGCAGAGGGCTACGCTGCCCACCGCCCCGCCCGTAAACCCGATGATCGCGGAGACATCCGTGTTCCGGTCGTCCTCAGACTTGAGATACGGCTTGCTGATGATGATTTCGGTCTTCAGCATCGTCGTAAAGACATGCTGGACCGCGGTGATGAATGGGTTGATGAATCGTACATCCATGGCAGCCAGTTCAGCCTTCCCGCACGAGCGGGCACCTTAGCGGACTCGCGTACCCTGAAACGAAGCGCCAGCCACCCCGGAGGCGGGCTTCTACCTTTATCGTCCAGCCGTGGACGGGACCGTAGAACATCGAGGCAAGTGCTGAGAGCCCGCTCGCTTGGCCGCCATCCGTCCGCACCACCCGGGCATTCCAAATTCAGGCCCTGTTTCTCATGGAATATCGGCCCCGACCCACAGAAGATACCATCGGAAGGGCAGTTCGCCGACCGTGATGCGGAGGATACGCCGTGCGCTCAATACCGGTAGCCTATATCCTGTGGTTCTTCCTGGGCCTGCTGGGCGTTCACCGGTTCTACTGCAACCGGGTTTTGAGCGGCCTGCTGTGGCTGGTGACGCTCGGCCTGTTCGGGATCGGGTGGCTGGTCGACCTGTTCATCATCCCGGGCATGGTTCGCAACGCCAACGCCGAGGCCCGACTCCGCCAGGGTCTGTACCACGTGCCCGTGTATGACCTTCCCCAAGCCCGTCCGGTCGAGGGTGCGACCCGGCGCCTGGCACCGACCGCGGGGTACCGCGTTCTGTACTGCACCGACTGCGGCAGCCCCATGCAGGTGCCCGTGCAGGACGTCGGACGTCACTTCGCCTGCCCCCGGTGCCATCACGTGATGGTGGCTCCCGGCTGACAACCAGGACGCCGGCCAGACCCCCTCTCGAACGTCCGAAAATAGGCAGGCCCCGCTGCGACCAGGCCATCCGGCCCATCCAACCGGTTCGGATCGATCGCGTATCCGGACAAACGCCCTCTGAGGAACCGGCTTCCCGGCAGCGGGTCACCGGACTGGCATTCACACGCAGATCAGCCTCGCTCGTTGACGCGGGTCGGCGACGATGATACCGTCAGGAAGAGAGGCGACAGGGTGGGGGTCGCCTGGCGCCAACGGTCGGGCAGGCGCAGCCTCATTTTCAATCAGCAGCGAAGGTTATGACCCCGCCGAGAGCGTGCAACATGAAAGTCACCGCTTATTCTCTGGGCGTTCTGGCTCTGATCGGGATTGTCGCTGTCGGCTGCACCGGCGTAACGGGCTTGACGACCCTGCTCGGGGGGGGCGGTGCACGATCCGTCGGAGATGTCGCAACACCGGGGGCCACCGAGGCCCCGGCCGGTCGGCCACTCGCCAGTGGGGCGGCTATCGGCGTGCAGGTGCGGAACCTGACCCCCAAGTCGGCCGATGTCACGCTACGCTTTTTCGTCAACGACAGGGTGGTGCATCTGACGCTGCTTCGCGTGCCGCCGGTCAGTACGTCCGTCGTCATCGGGCCGGACCGCGCGGACCGGTTCACGGCCGGGGGCGTGGACGAGGACGGCAACTCGCTGCCCGAGGGCGAGTTCTTCGAAGGGATCGACTTCGGCGACGGCACCC
>CAZBFW010000021.1:5951-16230 GCA_964491135.1 uncultured Phycisphaeraceae bacterium
TGGAGTTCAGACGTGTGCTCTTCCGATCTGACTTCGGCGACGGCACCCAGGCGGTGTACCAGATCGGCGGCGATCCGAACGAACCCTCACCCGGACAGGATCTTCCGGACGGGACCCCGGTCAATGACGACGACGTCGATGACACGCCGGGGGCCAACGACCCGCCTCAGCTTGTCTTCCTGGAACCGGCGGAGGATCAAACCGTGCCGCTCGGCTCGGTCGTGGCGCTGGTGTGGCGAGACGCCGATCCGGACGACGACGCCCGGATCGAGCTGGCCTTGCGATCGGTCGAACCGGGTGGGACGAGGATCACGCTGGCGCCGATCATCGCGGAAGACCCGGACGGCGTGAACGACCGGCTGCGGGTGGTCATCGAGAACGTCAGCCCGGGCGAGTACGAGGTGGTGGGTGTCATTCGCGACCCGGTGGTGGCCGTGGAAGCCGTTGCGCCCGGTCGACTTCGCGTAGTCGCCGACCCGGACAACGGCGCTCCGGAGTTGACGATTCTCCAGCCGGCCGCGGACATCGCCGTTCTGCAGGACAGTTCGCTGGCCGTCGCCTGGTCTGACGCGGATGACGGACCGGCCTACATCACGTTCTACCTGGACCGTGACGGCGTAGCGTTCAACAGTGACGACATTCAGGTTTCTCCGCCGATTGCGGCGGAGCCCGACGGGGCCGGGGCGGATTCCGGGCGAGTGGCGATCAGCAGCGTACCTGTCGGCGAGTACTCTCTCCTGGGCGTCATCAATGACGGCGAGTTCATCGGAACGGCCCGGTCCCCGGGCCGGGTTCGCGTGGTGGCCCGGATCACTCCGCCTCCGCCCTCCCCGGGCGGGCAATGCGCAACGGACGCGGACTGCCGTGATTCCTTGTACTGCAACGGGCTGGAGAGCTGCTCGGGTGGGCGATGCTACCCGGGCGTTCCGCCGTGCAGCTTCGGCCAGACGTGCGACGAGTCGGCGGATACCTGCGTGTCTCTGGTGTTTCCGTGCGGCAGCGACGAGGAGTGCAGTGACGGGCTGTTCTGCAACGGGCAGGAGATGTGCGGGTCGAACGGCCGCTGCGCGCCGGGCGCCGCGCCATGCGCGTTCGGCCAGACCTGCAACGAGTCGGACGACGTCTGCCTCCTCCTGGGCGAAGAATGCGAATCGAACGACGAATGCGACGATGAGCGATTCTGCAACGGGCAGGAAGTGTGTGATGGCGCCTGCTATCCCGGGTCCCCGCCGTGCGACTTCGGGGAAACCTGCGACGAGGAGCGCAACGAGTGCGTGGCCCTGCTCTTCCCGTGCCACAGCGATTCGGAGTGTGATGACGGGAGCTTCTGCAACGGCTTGGAGTTCTGCAACACCGGCGGCGAATGTTCTCCGGGCGTTGCACCGTGTGCGTTCGGCGAGGCGTGCGACGAGGAGGCGGACGTGTGCCATTCCCTGGCGGCACAGTGCCAATTCGCGGAAGACTGCTGCGACGGCGTCTTCTGCAACGGCCAGGAGCAGTGTGTGGTCGGCGTATGCGTGCCCGGCCCCTGGCCATGCGAGTTTGGCGAGACGTGCAGCGAGGCCACCGGCTGTGTGCCGGTGACCTCGACCTGCAGCACGTCCGAGGAGTGCGACGACGGCATTTTCTGTAACGGCGAGGAGTTCTGTGAGCTCGGATTGTGCTTCCCCGGCACACCCCCGTGCTACCCCGGGCTGCTCTGCGACGAAGCGCAGCAGCAGTGCCTGGCGCCGGCTCCCATTGTGATTGCCGCAACGTCCGAGTCCGCCCAGCCGGGCGTCGTGGACGTGGGGTCGCCCTATTGCATCCAGTACAGCCTGACCAACCACACGCCACTGGCAGGCGACCAGATGCGGTTTTTCGCAATTCCGCTGGTCACCGGGCCGACCGTGGAGATCGTGGTCTTCGACCCGCCGTGGCTTGACGGAAGCGGCGTCTTCCACGTGTGCGTGGATTTCACCCCCATCGACGGCATCCTGGTGAACTGCGACACGTACGACCCGGGCTCCACGTCGGTGTTCGTGGAGCTGCGCCTGGAGCGGCAGGTGGGCGGGGTGCCGACCATCGTCTCCATCGGCCGGGTCAAGGCGTCCTTCTCGCCTCACTCGGCGGACATCATTCTGGGTGTGCGCTGCCCGCGGTAGCCTCAGCGCATGAATCGCGAGTGATTCCTGTGAAGGGGCCGCTGCTCTGCGCCGGCCACTATGTTCCCAGCTTCTGTGCCGCCGTCCTGATGAGGCGAGGAAGGCGGTCGAGGTATGGCTGGAGCGAGGCCGGCTTGGCGGAACGGACGATGCAGACGATGTCCAGGCCGGGTGGGATCTGATCCCGAGTCAGCCGAAAGGCCTCTCGCACGAGGCGTTTGAGGCGATTGCGGGTCACCGCGCCGCCCGCCTCGCGGCCCGCCCGAAGCCCCAGCCGCGAAAAGGACGACTGGTTCGGGGCCACATAAACGACCAACAGGCGGTCCGCCGCCCGGCAGCGTATCGAGAGCACACGCTGAAAATCACGCTGATGATACAGTCGGTCACGCTTCGGGAATGTCTTACGGCTCACCATGGTCCTGTCTTCAAGGCCGGGGCCGGTCGAGATGCGGTCCCCGCGACCGCTTGCGAGTCCCGACGAGTTCATACGCCGCGCAAGAAGCCTTTGGTGCCGCGTGGGTCCCGGGCCTATAATACAGGGAGTGTTCCGTATCGGGTATCCGGGAGAGGCCGTCATGAACGCAATCCGCTCCACTGTCTGGTACGCTGTCGCAGGTCTGGTCACGGTTCTGTCGGGGTCGGTCGCCGGGCAGCAGGTCCGTCCGCTCACGGGCAACGCGATCGACGCCAGCAACCAGATCGGCTCCGGGGGGATCAATCCCGCCACCCCCACGTACAACTTCAACGCGGCCAACCTGTTCGTCACCGGCAATGTCGCCGGCGGCCGGCAGTTCCGCGGTTTCTCTCCGGTGCGGGACCCGAGCAGCCTGTTCACGTCGATGCCGTCCGGGGGGATCGGCTCCTTTGAGGCGGATGCGATCTCCGTGCAGGACGTGCTGGCCGGTCGGACCAACTACAGCTTCTCGCCCTACTACGACCGCTCGCAAACGGTCCTGGGCGCCGGGGCCATCGGTCGCGGTCTGAACGCGCCCGGCTCTTCGATACCCCGGACGACATCCCTCTACGGGGGCAGCACACGCGGCTTGGGGACCCGGATGGGTGACCCTCTGCCCTTCGCCGGAACGGGAACGTACAGTCTGAGTTCACAGCCGCTGGATGGGTATCCGTGGCCCTCCAGCACGTTCACCCCGTACTCCTCCATCCCGCTCAACCCGCTGGAGCCCAGGGAGGGGCTGGACGCCGCGCCGCTGACGCAGAGCCCGCTGTTCGCTCCCTCGACGCTGCAGCAGCTCGCGGGAACGCCGGAAACATCGGGCCTGCTGCCGCCTCGGCCGGACACCGGACTGCCGGGGACGTGGCAGCGCGAGGACACGGAGCGACGGTTGCCGGCAGCCCCGAGCTTGCTGGGCGCCGATCGTGATCTTCTCGGCGCATCGGAGCTGGCCCCTCGCATCTTCGGTGGACCCGGTTCCGACGGGCCGCATGTGGATCCGCTGCGATCGAGCATCGCGGCTGAGCCAATCGCGCCCTCAACAGTCCTGCCCGCCCCCACCGAGCCGACGCCGGAGGTCGACGTCAACCGGCCGTTCGCGTCGACCGGCCTGAGCGCCTACGCGGATTTCGTGAGCGCCGCGGAATGGCTGGAGCGCGTCGGCGAGGCGGCGGCGGGGGAAGGTGAGGTCTCGGCCGACGTGGAGGCCGCGACCGAACGGGCCCGCGCCCTGGTCGGGAGCACACTGCGAACGTACGCGGGCGATATTGAGTCGAACGTGAACCGACTGATCGTGAACGCCGAACTGGAGGCCCGGCGCGGTGAGTTCTACCGCGCGGCGGACCTGTACGCGGCGGCGGCGCGGATCGACCGCCGCAACCCGCTGATTCGGCTGGGACACGGGCACACGTTGCTCTTTGCCGGGGATTACCTGTCCGCCACGTATCATTTGACGCGGGGTTTGAGGGACTTCGAAATGCTCCCCTACTTCGACATCGACCTGTCGGCCTTCGCACCGGATCCGAACCTGCTGGACATACGACGGGCGGACCTTGAGCGCCGGCTGGAGCAGAAGGAGAACTACCGCCTCCGCTTCCTTCTGGGGTACGCCGAGTACTACAGTGGTCTGAAGCAGTTCGGCCTGCCCAACCTTCGCAAGGCCGCGGACGACGCCAATCGAGCCCTCTCTGCAGAACGGCTGGACGCCGCCGACCGGCTGACGGCCGAAGTCATCGCGGGCCTGCCGGACCGGCTGACACAGGCAAAGCCCTCGCCCGCCCCCGAAGAATGATACCGGCACGGTTTGTTGCCGGGCTTGCCGTCCGCAGACAGAGTGCGTCCCAGGGCACCATCAAGACCGGCTGGAATCCCGGCGCGCCGGGACGATCCCACAAACACTGGAAAACTGGAAACTAGAAACTGGAAACTGGAGGGACAAGACCGGCTGGAAAGCCGGTCCCACACGGAAAGCCGGTCCCACAAAGAGAGACCTGGTGCCACACCAACCCCACAGCCTATAGCCCACAGCCTACAGTCCACAGCCTACGGCCTACGGCCTTAACGTGCGTCACCGGCGCGGAGCCGGCAGAACCCGGATTCCCTCCGGCCAGCGGACCCATGATAGGCTGCGGGCCGGCGCGTAGACGGCTTCCTGACGGGTACCGCCCGCGATGCATTGAATGTTCGCCCAGAAGCCGGAGTAAGGAGCGGGGGAGCCGCTGAATGCGAACGTGCAACCCCACGGCGGGTCGTTCTGGCCGAATACGTCGTCGGTGAAGCCGACCTCTGCTTGCTCTCCTTGCACCCAGCCGGCGGCGGCCGTTGAGAACGTGGCCACCATCCAGACCGAGTTCGGCAGCGTGATCGGGCCGCCGGACATGTCCGCGCTGAGGGTATAGACGTAGCCGTCGTCGGGAACGGCGGTCCACGTGGCCGTCGTGTCAGCGATCAGCGTCCCGCCGTCGCCCGGGCAATCCGTGTACAGCGAGACGGTCACATTGAACGCACCACCGCCCCCGCCGTAGACGGCCAGATCGTAATAGGCCATGTCCCGCGTGGTGCCCGCCAGGGTGATGTCATCTCCCATGGCGGAGCCGGCGCCGGGGTTGTAGTAGGAGGTGGCCGGGTCGATGTCGTTGCGGTACTCCGGGCACATCGTGGCGGCGCAGGTGGTGCCGTCCCCCTCGAAGGATCCGCCGGCGGCCAGGCATTCCGTCTCTCCGGTGGCGGTGCAGGTCCAGTCGGCTGGTTGGCAGCAGGCACCGAACGCCGGCAGCGTGCAATCCGTGGTGGCGCAGGTCGTGTCGTCGCCTTGCCAGGTACCGCCGGCCGTGGCGCATTGCGATTCGGTCACTTCGGTGCACGATTCGTCGGTATGGCAACAGGCGCCGGTGGGGGGCAGGCAGTCCGTGGTGGCGCACGTGGTGCCAAAGCCGCGGAAGTCGGTGCCGGGGGCGCCTTCGCAGTTGGCCTGAGTCAGGTCCAGGCAGAATCCGTTCTCGAAGCAGCACGCGCCGGTGCACGTGCTGGTGGTGCACGTGGTGCCGCCGCCCAGCCACGTGCCGGACGCCGCGACGCACTCCATGGCGGTCAGGTCGCTGCAGGTTCCGTTGCCGAAGCAGCAGGCGCCTTCCGGGCTCGGCCCGTCGAACGCCATCTGGAACCGCGCGAAGTCCGCCAGGTCCACGTGGCCGTCGCCGTTGAAATCGGCGCAGGTGCAGCCGGCCGGCGGGCTGGCGCCCGGCCCGCGCAGGCAGGTGGTCATGGCGGCCAGGTCCGCGTGGTCCACGTCGCCGTCGGAGTCGAGATCGCCGCCGGTGACGGTGAGCCACCAGCTTTGCGTGCCGTTGCCGGTGCCGTTCGTGGCACGGATGGTGACACGGTATGCGTTGTCGGACGGCATCGGAACGGGCCACGACACGACGCCCGTGCTGTGGTTGATGGTCATGCCGGCCGGTCCGTCGTCGAGGGACCAGTTGATGATCGGCTCCATGCAGGCGGGCGACGTGGTGGTCGGCGTCGGGCCGAGATAGGGCGATCCGCAGGCGATGATTTCGTCGTCGATCGGTTCGATGGCCGGCGCGGCCTGAGTCACGCCGAGTTGCAGCGGCTCCGTGTCGGAGCCGGCGCTATTCGTTGCCTTGATCTGGATGACGTAGGGAAACTCCGACCGCACCGGGCTGGGCCACGACACCACGCCCGTCTGTGGATGGATGGTCATGCCCGCGGGCGGGCTGATCAGGCTCCAGGTGATCGGATTCATATTCACCGGGTGGGTTACAGTCGGTGTCGGGCCGGTGTACGGCACGCCGCAGGCCGTGATGTCCTGGCCGAGCGGCTCGATCACCGGTACCAGCCGGTTCACGTGCAGGGAGGTGCAATACAGCGCTGCGTTATTGTCTTCGTACACTTCCGCGATCTGGTTCAGGTCGTCCAGGATGGAGCCCACATACCATTCGCCGGCGGCCAGGTCGGCCGGGAGGTCCACTTCCACGTCGAACTCAAACCCATCGCCGAAAGCAAGGTCCCACAGCAGGCTGCCCAGGAAGATGTCGTTCGTGTCGATGATCGCGTCGGCTGACAGGTAGAAGCCCTGGCTGACGTTGAAGGTGTTGGCCGTGCCGAAATTCTCGATCACGCTGCGGGCAGTGACCGTGCCGCCCGGGTTGACCGCGGCGGGCTTGAAGTAAACGGGCAAAGTCCGGCCGACCAAGGCCGGATTGGGATTGGTGGTGAAGACGGCGCTGGCCAGGTCCGTCACCGGCGGCTCGGAGGGGCCGCTGTGCGGATAGAGATACCGGCATCCGTTGCGGTCGTCCGTGTGCAGTTCGACGATGTTCTCCTGTCCCACCGGTCCGGCCCCGGGATAGTACGGGTTCATGTTGGCAATGAACCACGGCGTGCCCGCCCCCGAACCATCCGGCGGTTCGTGACCCAGGCCGAGCGCGTGGCCCAGCTCGTGCGTCCCGACCAGCAGCAGGGAGTAGCCGTAGGTGTGAGGATCGCCCGTGGCGACGCAATCCGGGTTGGGGTCGAAGCTCCAGCCGTATCCGGCCGCGTCGGCGCTGTATGCCTGGTCCATGTCGTACCAGACGGGCCCGTTGTTCACCATGTACGTGACGCCGAGGACGCCGGGGTCCAGCTCGGCGGCGATGGTGTCGTTGTAGCCGTCGTACGGGTCCAGCGTGTCGAGGCCGTCCATGCTGTACGAGTAGACGAAGTTCGAGGCCGGCACGAGGTTCCACAGCCCCATGCCTGCCGTCAGCAGAATCTGCGGATCACTGCCCTCGGGGAAGCAGTTGGGTGACAGGTAGCGGACGCTCTGTGCGCCGGACCAGACGACGTCCACGCCGCCGTACTGGAACCACGAGAAGCCCAGGACACGGTCACTGCGCAGGCCGACGGCCAGGCCGATCGCCGCGAGCAGCACGGGAAGGGATCGGTGGGCTTTCATGACGCCTCACCTCCCTTCGCGGCGGCCTGTGGTTCTCTGGCCGGAGCGTCCTGTGTCGGAGCGGCTGACCCGCGAAGGGTGCCGGGCTCGGAACCTCGGGCGGCGCCTGCGGCCGGAACCAGCGGACGGGCCTGCAGGGGCTCGCGGACGGGCTGACCGGCCGGTGCCTTCAGGTCGTGTGCCCGGCTGCGATTGAGAATCGGCCGGACCTGCTTGAGAAAATCATCAAGCGCCATGGCCGGCGCGGCGGTAGTCGTTGCCGTGGGCTTGAGCCGGGCGCCGTTGGCGCCGACGAGCCGCTGTTCGGCGTGAACGTCGGACGTGCCGGCCACCCGGGCAAAGCCTTCGTCGTCGAAGCCGGTAATAGGCTCCAGCCGGTCGTGCCGCATGTGGTGGATGCGCTCAATGCCGTTCTCGTCCGGTCGGGCCAGGAAGGAGCCCTGGAAAAGCCCGACGACGGGGAACGCCCGGTACTGCGGCAGCAGGAACAACACCCACTTGTCGCCCACGGTGAAGGTGGGCGTACAGCAGACTTGCATCCGCGTATCGCCGATCCGGCCGCCGGGGACGATCAGCGTGAACGTGGTTGAGGCGTCGGCCGGAGCGCCTTTGAGGTACTCGACCTGCTCGAGCGTCACTCGCGATTCAATCCGCCGCGGCGTGTCCGCGGTCCAATACGATTCCACCGCGGAAATCCGCCCGACGATCGCCTGCCCCGCCAGGTCCGCCAGCGTGTCGAGGTTCATCGGCTCGACGGTGCTGGCCGGTGCGAGGCCCGTCAGCGCGCACACGGCCACCAGGGCGCAGCCCAGGCGAGCGGGTCTGAAACTTCGGCCAATTCTCATGAACGCTCCTCCCCTCATTCGGCGCACAGGAGATGCAACACGGCTCACGCCCCCGGACCACCGCCCGGGACCGCACCGTATTCCATGATACGCGAGCGGCCTCCGCGGTTCTACAACAAGGAACAGCCTCGTACTGTCCCGGTCGTCCAATAAAAGTCTCGTCCGGTAATTGCCCACGGGGATTCCCGTTTTGCATCAGCCAGCTACAATGTTTCCCGCTCAAGACCTTGCTCATACATGGCACAACTCGGACTCAGGAGAAGACTGACATGGCGTCGCACAATGTCTTCCGGAAGTGGGTCGTGGCCGTCCTGGTGTACCTGTTCTGCTGCCCGTTTGTCTTCGCCGATGCGGATGCCCCGAGCGACAAGCCGCGTCCGGGGTCCATTTCGGGACGCGTGGTGGAGGCCGGCACGGGCAAGCCCGTCGCAAATGCGTACGTGGGCGTCGGCGATTTCGGCGACGCGGGCGGCAGCAACCTGGAGCGATTCGAGCAGCAGGGGCTCTACGCCCACACGAAAACGGACGCCGAGGGACGCTTCACTCTGGCGCCGCTTGCACTCGTTGAGCATCCGCTCATCATCACGCACCCGGACTTCATCCGGCACGATCAAGTCATGCCGCTGGTGAAAGATGCCCCGTCGGTGGAGGTGCAGATCGAGCTATACCCCGCCGGGCGCATCCGCGCCCTGATCGTGAACGCCGGCGGCGAGCCCGTGCGCGAGTCCATCGTCTTCCGCCTCGAGGCACTCGACAAACACCGGTTTATCCCGCCTGAAGGGCAACAGCATCTCTCCACATTCGCCGACTCAATCTGGGTGGAACCGACGCGCGCAGGCGAGTTCACGTTCACCACGCTGAAGGAGGGTGATTACACGGTCGAGGCCTTCAAAGTCGGTGAGGAGAGCACGATCTACCATGGATGCGCCGCAAACCTTCCCGTGCGCCCGGGCGAGGCTGCCGAGGCCCGTATTGCCCCCGCGCAACAGGGTACGTCTCTGCGCGTCAGTTGGTCTGCCCCGCCCACCGATGCCCGAGATCGTGTCGCCTTCCTCGTCCTCCAGCGAGACCCCGGCCGCCTCATCTGGGACGATGACCGCATTCACCACCCGGAAGACCCGCGTCTGGGCCGCATCGTCGAAGGCGCCTTCGTGCGGACGGCTCCGCTGAAAGGAGCCTCGTACGAGCTGGGAAACTTCCCTGAGGGAACCTACGCCGTCTTTGTCGTGCATGCCCCCGTCATCTGGTTCGACGGCGCGGCGGTCAGTCTGCGAAAGGGTGAGACGACGCGCGTGGCGTTCGACGATCCTCCACCGACGGCGACCAGCCGCCTGAACGCCTTCACCTTCGGCCGGCCTGTCCGCCTTGAAGGCACGACGCACCGCGCCGAATGGCTCTGCGATATGCTCTCCAAGGCCGCGGAGCCCGGCCCGCGCATTGAGGTTGTCCCCGCGCTTCGCGACGAGGTGCTGAACGTCCCGGCGGGCGAGGGGACCATCTGGAGTGTGCTGGAGCAGGTTTGCGCACAGAAAGGCTGGCTCGTTTTCGAAACGAACGATCGTACACTGACCCTGGCGTCCCCCGGGGTTCCGGACGCTCGCCCCCCGCAACGAACCGATGCTGCCGGCGGCAGCCCGCCCGCGCAGAACCCGTAGCATCCCGCTCGCGGCCGGGTACAATGCCCTCGTCGCAAAGTCGCATTTCACAGAACGGAGGCTGGTCATGTTCGATGAAATGAACCGACGAGCGTTCCTGAAGCAGACGGCGCAGACGGCGCTGGCCGGCGCGGTCGTGGGCAACCTGCCCGCGTTTGCCGGGGAAGAACCGCCGACCACGCAGCCGGCCGTCGAGTGGCGCAACAAGCAGCCGACCATGGGCTACGCGA
>CAZBFW010000022.1:0-2145 GCA_964491135.1 uncultured Phycisphaeraceae bacterium
CTACACTCTTTCCCTACCCGACGCTCTTCCGATCTTCCCGCGGCGGGACCCGGGAGCTTCACCTCGGACGAGGAGGAATCGCGATGAGTCGATACGCGTGGCGGGCGATGCTGGCGGCCCTGATGGCCTGGAGCGGTGCGGTCGCGGAGGAGCCGGCAGGCATCACGTACGAATCGCTGCTTCGTGAACTGGTGGACCGGGATGCCATCGCCCGGTGGCCGGAGCCGGCCTACACGTGCAAGCAGTTCAGCAGCTACGACCGGAAGTCCAAATCGCCGGACGAGGACTGGTTCGCCAACGCGGATGCCGGTCAGTTTCTCCGCGAGGAGCAGAACGCCGGGCGGACGGAGTGGGTCCTTATGGACACGGAGGGGCCGGGGGCCATCGTGCGTTTCTGGTCGGCCAATCCGGACGGGGCGGGCACCATCCGAATCTACCTGGACGGATCGGAAACGCCGGCCATCGAGACCCCACTGACCGACCTGCTGGGCGGCACCTGGCGCGTGGGCGCGCCGCTGGCGGCCATTCGAGGCCGCGGCTGGAACCTGTACCTGCCCGTTCCGTATGTGAAGTCCTGCAAAGTGACCGCCGACAAGGACAAGTTCTACTACCAGATCAACTATCGTACGTATCCGGCAGGCACTCCGGTCCAGACGTTCTCCATGGACGTTTTCGAGAAGGGGCTGCCCGTCCTTCGCGACGTGACGATCCAATTGCAGACGGTCGGCCGCGACCTGCAGCCACGGCCGATGAATACGATGCACCAGGACGGGCCGTTGGCGCAGGAGAAGGCGGTGTCGCTGCGGCTGCCCCCGGGGCCGCGGGTCGTGCGCGAGCTGACGGTCCGCCTGCGCGGCGCGGACCTGGCGAAGGCGTATCGCGGCGTCGTGTTGAACATGACGTTCGACGGCGAGGAGACGGCCTGGTGCCCGGTGGGCGATTTCTTCGGGTCGGGTGTCGGCGTGAACGTCTTTCGAAGCTGGTGGCAGAAGGTGGAAGCGGACGGGTCGATGACCTGCTATTGGCCGATGCCGTACGAGCAGTCTGCCACCGTCACGCTGGAGAACCTGGCCGGCGGGCCGCTTGAGTATGACCTGGCGGTCCGGACCGCGGACTGGAAGTGGGACGACCGATCGATGCACTTCCGCTCGACGTGGCGGCACGAGCATCCCATCTCGACAAAGGAGAAGAAGGACTGGAACTACGTTGAGGTGACCGGCCAGGGCGTATACGCCGGCGACATGCTGGCCCTGCTGAACCCGACGACGGTGTGGTGGGGCGAAGGCGACGAAAAGATCTACGTGGACGGCGAGCCGTTCCCTTCCCACTTCGGCACGGGGACGGAGGACTACTACGGCTACGCCTGGGGCGACTGGCACTTCTTCGAGGGGCCTTTCCACGCGCAGCCGCGGGTGGATGGGCCGGTGGGGCTGGGTCACACCACGGTGTTCCGGAACCGGTCGCTGGACGCCATTCCGTTCAACAAGTCGCTCAAGATGGACATCGAGGTATGGCACCATCGGTCGGTGGAGGTGGCCTACGCGGCGACAACCTGGTACTACGCCCGCCCGGCGGCGACGGACAACCGCATGGTCGATCGGAAGAAAACGGCGTTGTTCGTGCCGGAGCTGAAGCCGCTGAACAAGGTGCCGGGCGGCATCGAGGCGGAGGAAATGGAAATCGTGTCCATGTCGCCGGGCGTGGAATACAAGGTGGAGGCGGCGTGGCATTGCGATGACCTGAGCAGCGCCGCGCAACTGTGGTTTGGGTGCAAGCAGAAGGGCGATGCGGTCGAGTTGCGTTGCCCGAACGTGCTGACCGGACCGCAGAAGGTCATCATTCACATGTCGCGATACCCGGACTACGGCATCGTGCAGGTGTCGATCGACGGCAAGCCGATGGGTGAGCCGATCGATCTGTGCAACCCGGTCAAGGAGGGGCCGAGCCTGATCGTGACGGGGCCGATCGAACTCGGGACGTTGGAGCCGGGCCCGCGGGAGCCGCTGATCCGGATCGAAGTGACCGGCTCGAATCCGGAGGCGAAGGAGCCGGGCACGTATTTCGGATTCGACGCGGTCGTGTTCGAGCCCGTGGCGTCGGAGCCGAAGTAAGCATCGCCGCGGTTGGCGTTGGGGAGGTCCGGCG
>CAZBFW010000022.1:2155-15968 GCA_964491135.1 uncultured Phycisphaeraceae bacterium
GCAATGACCTGGCAGGCGTGGTTGACCCTGGCCGCGGTGGCCGTGTCGATGGGGCTGCTCATCTTCACGCGGTTCTCCGCGGACATCGTTCTGCTGGGCGCGCTCACGCTGCTGGTGCTCTGCGGGATTCTGACGCCGGAAGAGGCGGCCCAGGGCATGGCCTCGACCGGCATGATCACCGTGGGGGTTCTCTACATTGTCGTGAGCGGGCTGCGAGAGACGGGTGCCATCCAGATCATCGCGGGGCGTGTGCTGGGTCGGCCGAAGACCCTGGCAGCCGCCCAACTCGGGCTGATGGTTCCCGTGGCCGCACTCAGCGCGTTTCTGAACAACACGCCGGTGGTGGCCATGATGATTCCGGCCGTCAGCGACTGGGCCAAGCGGCTGCGGCTGTCCCCGTCGAAACTCATGATTCCGCTCAGCTACGCGGCCATTCTCGGCGGCACCTGCACCGTCATCGGCACCAGCTCCAACCTCATTGTGAACTCGCTGATGAAGCAGTCGGCCGGGGTACGGCCGCTGGACCTGTTCGAGATCGCCTGGATCGGCGTGCCGGGCACGGTGGTGGGGATTTTGTTCGTGGTGCTGCTGAGTCGTTGGCTGTTGCCCGAGCGGCGGCCGGCGATCAGCAAGCACGACGACCCCCGGGAATACACGGCCGAGATGCTGGTGGAGCCCGGCAGCCCGCTGGTGGGCCGAACGCTGGAGGAGGCGGGGCTGCGCAACCTGCCGGGCGCGTACGTGGCGGAGATTGACCGAGGGGGCGACATTCTGGCGGCCGTGTCCTCAGCCGAGCGACTGCACGCGAATGACCGGCTGGTGTTCGTGGGCCTGGTGGAAACGGTGGTGGACCTTCAAAAAATGCGTGGTCTGACGCCCGCGACGAACCAGGTTTTCAAGCTCGATTCTCCGCGCTCGGACCGGACGCTGGTGGAAGCGGTCGTTTCGCCGACGTGCCCGCTGGTGGGCAAGACCATTCGCGAGGGACGATTCCGGTCTCTCTACAATGCGGCGGTCATCGCGGTGGCCCGAAACGGCGAGCGCGTGCGGGCCAAGATCGGCGACATCACGCTGCGGGCGGGTGACACGCTGCTGCTGGAAGCCCGCTCCGCGTTTGCAGAGCAGCAGCGCAACTCACGCGATTTCTTCCTGGTCAGTCCGATCGAGGATTCTGCCCCACCGCGGCACGAACGGGCCCCGCTGGCCATCGCCATCCTGGCCGGGATGGTGGCCGTGGTGACGGCGGGCTGGCTGGACATGATGGCGGCGGCCATGGCGGCGGCCGGCGTGATGATCGTGACGGGCTGCTGCCGGCCGGCCGTGGCGCGGCGCAGCGTCGACTGGAGCGTGTTGCTGGTGATTGCGGCGTCCATCGGCCTGGGCGAGGCGCTGTTGAAGACCGGGGCAGCGGCCACGCTGGCGAACGAATTGATCGGGCTGGCCCGAGGCAATCCCTGGGCGGCACTGGCGGCGGTCTATATGGTGACGGCCGTGACCACGGCGGTGATCACGAACGCCGCGGCGGCGGTGCTCATTTTTCCGATTGCGCTGGAGGCAGCCCAGAACCTTCAGGTGAGCTTCACGCCGTTCGCGGTGGTCATCATGATCGCGGCGTCGAAGTGTTTTGCCACGCCGATCGGATACCAGACCAACCTGATGGTGTACGGGCCCGGCGGCTACCGCTTTGCCGACTATCTGCGGATCGGCGTTCCTCTGACGGTGCTGATCGGACTGGTTACGGTCCTGCTGGTTCCGCAGATCTGGCCGCTGACGGTCCCGTAGGTCCGCCGGAGCGAGGATCCGTGAGGACCGGGATAGGAATCCCGGTCCAGCAGCGATAGGAATCCCGGTCCAGCAGTTGTCCGCTGGGGCGAGAATCCTTTCTCGCCTCCCCTCAATTCGCTGGGGCGAGAATCCTTTCTCGCCTCGTTCGCTCCGTCGAGGATGCTCTCTCGACCGCACGACCAGTCTCGGCCCCGTGGGTCGTCAGGTGGGGCCGTCGTGTGCCAATGGGAAGGGCCCGCGTGGGCGGGCCCTTGGGGTGATCTCTCCGGCCGGTCGTTTCAGTCAGTGTTGGTGGTGCGGGTCGGCAGTCCCCACGTGATGGGGTGGAACGTTTCGACCTGCTCGTACGGGTTCTGCTCCAGCGAGATGGCACCGGGGCGTACGAGGTGCCACCGAGGATCGAACCGCAGTTGCGGGGTGAACGTGTTCGGGTCGTTGGCGCAGGCGGTCGGGAAGATCACGGGCGGAGCGTTCTCATCGAAGGCCCAATTCAACTTGAGCCAGTCTTCGCAGAGCACCTCGGTCTTCTGATCGCCGGCCGCCATTGTGTCAGCCGATTCGGTCAGGGTGTTCATGGGTTGCGGATTCTCGATGACGGCCGCAGAGGTCGGATCATCATCGTCCGGTGTCGCCGGCAGCTCGACCGTGGGCCCCACCAGATCCGGGATGAACCGCGCTGTCAGGAACACGTCTTCGGCTTCCGCCTCGGCAGGTGTGTCGATGCTCGGCGCGTCCGTCTCGTCGGCGATCGCCTGCACGGTGATCTCGCTGGCCTCGGCGATGAGGGTCCGGAACGTGTCCCACATGGGTCCCATCTGATCGATCACCGCCTCGATCGGTTGCTCGGTCGGCTGCGGCGCGGCGGAATCAGTCGGATCGGGATCCGCGGAGCGGATGACGACGGCGTATTCGTCCTGCGCCACGTCGGTCGGCTCGTCGATCTCGGCTGCTTCGGGCGGCGCTGCGACGAGCGGTTCGACCGGCGGTGCCGCTTCGATGATCGGCTCGGCGGTCGGCTGCTGCGCGAGCGCCGGCGTCGCGGGCGGATCGGCTGACGCCGGCTCCGGAATCTTAGGCCCGATCTGCTCGAGCTGAATCTGGGCGGCCGTCAGCTGCGGGTCTATCTGCAGGGCCTGGGCAAACGCCTCCGCCGCCTTGCTGTACTGCTGCGAGGAACGAAGCATGAGGCCCAGGTTGTAATACGCATCGGCGCTGGGAACCGCCTGCTCAAAGGCTTCCAGCCCTTCATCATGCCGTCCCTGCTTACACAGGACCATGCCGAGGTTGATGTACGCCCGCTTGAAGTCCGGCTTGAGCTGGATGGCGTTTCGGATTTCCGTTTCCGCGTCAATCCAGCGTTCCTGCAGGGCGTACTCAAATCCCAGGTTGTTGCGCAGGGGGGCGGACTGCGGCCGGAGCTGAACGGCGTGGTGCAGGTACCGCTCGGCGCTTTCATGCTGGCCGATCCGGCCCAGAAGAATCCCCAGGCGTGTGTACGCCTCGGGATTGTCGGGCCTGGCCGCGATGGCCTTCTGGTATTGTGTGACGGCCTTGGCGTGGAGCCCCTGGCTCTCAAACAGGGCGGCGGCCGCGATGTAAGTTTCGGGGTAGATGTCCGGCTCCGACGTGTCCTCCCCGGCATTCAGCACGGCCGGATCGGCCTGGCCCCATTGCGGAGTCCGCTGTGACGAAACGACTTCTTCCTTCGGCGGCAGACAACTGGCGCTCGCCAGAACCACCGCAAACGCTGCCGCCGCGATCAAACAGAATCGTAACACGAAAGTCCCTCACTCAGATGGTGTTCGAACGGGTTTCACGGAAACATGGACTGGCCGGTCGACGGCGAGGTCGAGGCGTCGCCGGAAGCGCTCTTCTCCATGGTCTGGATGGCTGTGGTGGCCCGGGTTTCGCGACCGCGCGGCAGGCCGGGAACCACCTGGACCTTGCTCAGATCCGCCCCCGCGTCGGCCAGGTATTCGCGCACCGTCTCCACCCGGGCATCCACCAGGTTCTCGTCTCGTTCGGAGGTGTCGTAATGGATGGTGCCGCCGATGTTCAGCATCAGTTCGGCGTAGCGATTCAGGCGGCGTGCCCCCAGGCTGTTGATCTGGGTCGTATGCGGGACGAAGTGAATGTCGGACACGCACATGTCTTCCAGAAGGGCGTTGTCCACCATGTAGTTCATGTCGTTCTGCATGGGATGAGGCTCGTTGGATGCTCCTTGCGGCGGGGCGTTCAGACGCCGGGTCGGCTCCTGGCAGGCGCCGGCCAGCAGAATGATCACAGTGGTCCCGGAAAGCAGGCTGGCCCGCAGTGACATCATCGGTACTCCTTTGTTACGGTTTTCCGCCGAATGGCGGGCGCGTTTGCCGGCTCGGCACGCCGGACCGCCCGCACAACCGGTATGTCCTCTACGTCCCTAGGTATCGAGAAATGGGGACCTAGACCTTCGGAAAAACAGCGACCTTTCCGGACGCCGAACCGTGGGTGCGTGAGGGTCCGATAATGGTCCGACCGGAGCGCTCGGAAAATGCGCGGCCCGGGCGGCCGGACCGGGGACGCGGATTGAATCGCAACGCTTGGTTACTGCCGGGCCAGCATGTTGGCGAGGATCAGCTCCAGGTCGCCGCGGTGGGCGGCGGGGTCCAGGGCGCACTCGATGATGCGGTCGTGCGGCAGGGCGTTGATCCGGTCATTCAGGATTCGCAGGACGCGCGTGTTGATCTCAGCGGCTCTTCGTACGGGCATGCGTTCCGGGTTGATGTCGATGCCGAAGTACTCCTGGTAGCCCATGGTCTTCAGCGCGTACAGCAGGGCTTCCGCCTGTTGCACGTCGACCACGCCGATGTTCAGGTCCTGGTCGTAGTTGCCCAGGGGCTGACTGTTCCAGTGCGAGTGGGCCAGGCGGCCGTCCATTCCACAGAGCGTGTAGGCGGCGGGGCAATCCTCGAAGCCCATGCGCACGTGACCGATTTCCGGGTTCATGCCGAACAGCCTGTGGCCCTGCTCCAGCAGCTTTCGGTTCTCCGGATTCTTCAGGCGGGCCTCGATCCGCTGACCGGCCAGAATGCCCTCGGCCGTTGTGCGATAGATGTTGTTCGGCGCCGGCTCGTACGGCTTGGGCTCCAGGGCGACGCGTACGCCGGGCACCTCGTCCATGGCCTCGGCCATGCCGCCCTCGAACCAGTCCCACATCCAGCGGAAGAATGTTCCGAGCGAGTACAGGTACCCGTCGATGCCCGGCCAGGAGATGGCACAGCGGGCGCCGGCGGCCTTGACCAGCTTCAGGCCGCCCACCGCGATGTCCAGCGCTTTCCTGCGCACGTGGGCGTAAGGGCTGGACCCGCTGCCGAACTCGAAATCCTTGTCAAAGAAGTGCGAGAATGGGACGGCCACCAGGCGGATGCCCGCCTGTTGCTCGAGCTTCTGGTACAGATGCAGGTTCTCTTCATTCACCTCGGCGGGATAGTGCGCTTCGATGCCGGTGACGCCGAATGCGGACAGCTCGGCGGCCATCTCCAGCCGCCGGGCGATGGAAAGCGGCTCCACGTAGGCGTCGTGGAACCGTCCGCCCCCGGGTGTGAAATACCAGATTCCCACCGAGATCTGCGGCTTGAGCGAGAAGGACCTCAGGTGGGCCAGCATCTCATCGGGGCCGCGGAGTTTTGCCTGATAACGCAGATCGGGCAGTTGGTATGCCATCGGAATCGTCTCCGGGACGGGTTTGCCGTTTCATTGCGTCCGGTGTGTCCGTCGGGACGGCGCCGGTCCCCAGACCATACGCGGACCGACAGGCGGCTGCAAGCCGATCCTCCCGTTTGCAGGACGGTGCCGCACCCGCCACAATGCACGGTCGGTGTGCGAGGACCGGGACCCTCGCAACCCAGCCGCAGAGCGGCGCGGCGAGGATGTGACATGATTCCGATCGAGACGGCCCTCGGACGGCTGGGGTCCAGGTTTTTCCTCAACTTCCGCCCGCAGAGTCGGGAGGTGGGCCACGGAGCCCTGGGGCGATATTTCGACGCGGTCGCCGACCTGCGCATCGGTGTGGCGGTCGACGGACAACGGCGCGTGCTGCCGCTGTGCAAGGCGGGGGAGGTGTTCGAGTCGGTCGACATGGAACTCACGATGACGTCGGTGACCTTCCGGTGCGAATCGCGACCGCTGAGGGTCGGTCTGGACGTCACGTTCCGGGCGCCGTTCTATCCGCAGGATGTGCAGATCTCCACCGCACCGGTCTTCTACGTCGACCTCACCGCCCACGCGCTGGTGCCGCCGGGCCGACCGCGGCCGGGCTTTGACGGGCCCGTGGAGGTATTCCTCGGTTTCGATCGGCCGGATACGCAAATCGCGGCGCGCGGCCGGGGGCTTGACCTGGCGTACACAATCCGGATCGAGCCCAGGCAGCAGATTTCGTGGTTTGACCCGGACGATCCCGGCAAGCCATCGAGGCGGGACTGGAAAATCACGCAGGTCCGCTGCGCCGAGCGAATTGAGGCGAACGGCGGCGAGGTGCGGGTGAAGGATAAGGAAATCCGCTGGCGGGTGGATCTGTCCTCGCGTTCGCAGACGGTCCTGGCCGCGTGGGTCGCCCGGGTGGAAGACCCGGTGTTTGAGCGGCGCGGACGCGTGCACCGGTTCCTGGCGACGCGACATCACGATTCACTGGCTGCTCTGGGCACCTGGGCCTTCGAGCAGCGGGAGGCGCTTGTCAGCAGAAGTCGGTTCCTTGACGAGGTGATCGATGGCTCTTCGCTCTCGCCCACGCAGCGGAACCTGATTGCCTTCACGTTCCAGTCGTACCTGATCAACACGTGGTGGGTGGAGGACGAGACGGGGAAAGACTGGTTCAGCGTGTGGGAGGGCGTCTGCCGGTTCCACTCCACCATTGACGTGGAATACAACCTCGCCCTGCTGTATTTCGCCGTGTGGCCGGAACTGCTGGAGAAGACCTTCGCCGAGTGGGCGGACTACGAGAAGCCCGGCCCGCCCGATCGTGACGGCCGTCGGACCGGGTTTCTCTCGCACGACATGGGCGCGTGCCTGAATGCGGACGGGCAGGACTACCCGCACGAGATGGAGGTGGAGGAGAACACGAACTTCATCCTGCTGCTGCACGCATACTGGCGCTGGACGGGCCGCGAGGAGGCGCCGGCCCGCCACGCCGAGCTCCTGCCGCGACTGGTCCGTTACGTCATTGCGAGCGACACCACGGGCAACGGGTTTCCAGATCGCGGCGTCGCAAACACCATCGACGACGCCAGCCCTGCCGTGCAGTACGCACGCGAGCAGACATATCTGGCCGTCAAGGCGCTCTGCGCCGCTCGGGCCGCCGCCGACCTGGCCCGCCTGCTCCGTGACGACACGCTGGCGGCAGAGTGCGAGGCGTTCGCCGAACGAACCCTCCGCACGCTGGACCGGGATGCATGGCTGGGGGATCACTACGCCGTCTGCATCGACCGGTCCGACGCCGATGTGCCGGATATCTGGACCGGCAAGCCGCTGCCGGCCGGTCCGCTGGAAGGATGGGACGCTTACTCGATCTACACGGCCAACGGCCTGTTGCTGCCGCTCATGACGGGCCTGGAAACCGGATTGGATCTCGATCGCATCCGGCTGGATCTGCGGGCGGCGCTCGAACGCGCCCGAACCGAGTACGGCTGCACGCACTCCAGCGCCGATCGGGCGAACCTCTGGATTTCGCAGAACCTGTGGCGCGACTTCGTGGCGGCGTACCTGGGACTGGACTTCCTGTCCGAGGCCGATCGGTACTGGGCCTTCGAGGTGCGGTCCAACCGTACGACGCCGGGCCACTGCTTCATCGATACGCACGGCTGGAACGGCCTGGAATACTACCCGCGCGGCATTACGTCGATCGGCGTGTTCCTGGCTGCGGTGGGCCTGCAGGTGGACGCCGCGTCGCGGCGGATTCGGCTGGCTCCGGTGCGGGTGCCGATCCGGCTGCCGCTGCTGCCGTTTGTCGATTGGGACAAACGCGTTGTGCCGTGGGTGGAATACATTCTGGAGGACGGGCGAATCGCGTGCTGCATCGACGGCCGCGGCACGCTCCGAGGCTGGGACATCGATGCGGGGGACGTACACCTGGTCGAATCCGCCGTGGGCTCCTGAGTCGCGAAATGCCTTTCACGCGCAAAGGAAGGATGCTCTTATGAAACTCCGATGGCTGGCAATCTGGATTCTGAGTATTTCGTGGGTCGTTTCCGTAGCCGCGGCGGACCCGTATGACCCGGTGGCCGACGAAAAGGCAACGGTGGTGTCGGGCAACGCCCGGTTCACCGTCCTGACACCCGAGCTGATCCGCGCGGAATGGTCGCCCGACGGCAAGTTCGAGGATCGGGCGTCGCACGTCTTCGTCAACCGCCGGCTGCCCGTGCCGAACTTCAACGTGGAACGGGCTGACGGCTGGCTTACGCTGCGCACGGACAAGCTGGCCGTTCGCTACAAGGAAGACGGCGGCCGGTTCGCCCCGGACAACCTCTCCATCACGCTGACTCTCGACGGGTTGCCCGTGCGCTGGAAGCCGGGTACGGAGGACAAGGGCAATCTCCTGGGCACGTACCGCACGCTGGACGGCGTGTCCGGCGGGCACCCCATTCCCCCCGGCATCGTCTCCCGCGACGGCTGGGTGCTGGTGGACGACTCGAATCGGCTGCTGTTTGACAAGGTCGAGGGGACCGATTGGCCCTGGGTGGTGGTCCGCGATGCCAAGGACGCGATTGACTGGTATTTCTTCGGGTATGGCCGCGACTACGCCCGGGCCGTGCACGACTACACGCGCGTGGCCGGTCGGATTCCGCTGCCTCCGCGATATGCGTTCGGCACCTGGTGGTCACGCTACTGGGCGTACTCCGACGAAGAGCTGCGGCAGCTTGTGAAAGACTTCCAGGGCCACGACGTGCCGCTGGACGTGCTCGTGGTGGACATGGACTGGCACCTCGACGGCTGGACGGGCTATACCTGGAACCCCAAGTACTTCCCCGACCCGCAGGGATTCCTGCGCTGGGTCAAAGAGCAGGGGCTGATGGTCACCTTGAACCTCCATCCGGCCAGCGGCGTCGGCAAGCACGAGGCGGCGTTCCGGCAGGTGGCCGAACATATGGGGCTGGATCCGGACACGGTCGACAACGTGCCGTTCGACTGCACCGATCCGCGTTACGTGGAAGCATACTTCAAGTATCTGCATCATCCGCTGGAGCAGCAGGGCGTGGACTTCTGGTGGATCGACTGGCAGCAGGGCACATCCGTCAAGGAGGGCAAAGTGCCCCAGGTGGATCCCTTGTTCTGGCTCAACTACCTGCACTGGACGGACATGGAGCGCAACCCGGCACGCGACGTGAAAGTGGCGGAGGGGGCGACGCGCAGGCTCCGGCCCATGATGTTCAGCCGCTGGGGCGAGCTGGGCAGCCACCGCTACCAGATCGGCTTCTCCGGCGACACGCACTGCAACTGGGAGTCCCTGGCGTTTCAGCCGTATTTCACGTCGACGGCGGCCAACGTGGCGTATCCGTTCTGGAGTCACGACATCGGCGGCCACATGCCCGGACCCGTGGAGCCGGAGCTGTACACGCGCTGGGTCCAGTGGGGCACCATGAACCCCGTGCTGCGCACTCACACGACCAAGAACCCGCAGGCCGAGCGCCGCATCTGGATGTTCCCGCAAGAGAACTTCCGCATCATGAAAAACGCATTCAAGCTGCGGTACTCCCTGATTCCGTACATCTACTCATCCGCGCGCCAGTGCTACGACACGGCCATGCCGCTGTGCCGCCCGCTCTATTATGAGTGGCCGGACATGGACCAGGCCTATCGGGCCGGTGACACGTATCTGTTTGGCGACCAGATGTTCGTAGCCCCGGCCCTGGCGCCGGCGAATCCGGTCAACGGCTGCACGTCCATGCGGGTCTGGCTGCCGCCGGGGGAGTGGACGCACTGGTTCACCGGCGCAACCCACGAGGGACCGGCCAGCCTGGTGCTGGCAACCCCGCTGGATCAGATTCCCATCTTTGTCCGCAGCGGCGGCGTCATTCCGGCGCAACCGGACATGCCCCGCGCGCAGGCCCGTGCGGTCGACCCACTCATCCTCCATGTCTGGCCCGGCAAGGCCGGCCGGACTCGTGTGTATGAAGACGACGGCGTGACGGTGGGCTACCAGCAGGGGGAGTGCGCCTGGACACCGGTGGAACACGAGAAGACAGAGAACCGCAGGCAAATCACCATAGGGCCCGTCGAGGGCGAGTTTCCCGGGATGTTGAAACAGCGGCAGTACGAGATTCACCTGCGGGACGTCTGGCCGGCGCAGGCCGTCACGTTGAATGGCGAGCCCCTGCAGCCGGCGAGCGCGGCCGATCAGCCCGGCTGGCGATACGACCCCGAGACGTTCAGCGTGGTCGTCCGTTTGCCTTCCCGAGCCGTGACGGAGAAGGCGACGGTAGCCGTGGAATGGGATCCGACCATCGGTGAGTCGGGGCCGGCGCTGCGGGCGGGGCTTCGGGGCACGCTGGACGCGCTACAGGCGATTCGCGACATGATGGGGCCGGCGGCGGAGACGCTGGTGTCGTCACCCGAGCGCGTCCGCCGCGAGATCGCGGCTGGGCTCGTCGATGCCGATCGCATCGCAGCCGAGGTCCGGTCCGTGTGGGATGAGACGCTTCTGTATTTCGGGACGGAGAACCTTGAGCCGGCGACGGCCACACGGTTGGCGGGCCGGCTTTTGGGGTTGACGGTCGACGTGCGGGCTGCCGCGGCCGGTGGAGACGAGGTCAACCTCTCGGTGGATGTCGGCCTGTCGCCCCTGGTGGGTGATGCGGGAGACGCTGCCGTGCGACTGTCGCTGGATGCCGGGCCGGGCTGGTCCATCACCGGAACGCAGGAATGGGACCTTGCCGGCTTTGCACCGGGCGTGAACGTGGCCCGGCAGACCCGAGTGACCGCGGACGGCCGGCCCCAGACCGGCCGGCTGACGACCGATGTGTCGGTCAAAGTGGGAGGCGTGGACGTTCGCGTGCCGGTGGAGAAAGTTCTGCTCCCGGGGATTGGCCGGTGGTGGATCGTCGGGCCGTTCCCGGGCGAGTTCCACGCGCCGTCGATGGACATTGTCTTTGAGCCGGAGCGGTTGGTGGACCTGTCGGCCACTTACGAGGGCAAGGACGGCAAGACCGTGGCTTGGAAAAAGGTGGAGCGGGTGATCGCGGCGGGTGCCGACTTAACCGAGGAGTTCACGGTCGATTTCGTGGAGCAGCTCGGCAAGGTCGATCACGCGGTGGCGTATGCGTTTACGCACCTTAACTCTCCGCGGGACATGGAGGTTACGCTGGCCATCGGCTCGGACGACGGGGTGGCCGTCTGGCTGAACGGGCAGGAGGTCCACCGCCACCACGTCGCGCGGCCGTACAGTCCCAAGCAAGATTTGGTGCCCGTGAAGCTAAAGAAGGGTATGAACACGCTTCTGGTCAAGGTGAACCAGTGGGGTTCCGGCTGGAAGCTGGGCGTGCACGTGGAGACGCCCGACGGCAAGCCCGTGCCGGAGGTGACGGCGCACCTGGAGCCGTGATACCGGCGCGGGGATGTGCCGCGTGATTTGAGAGGGGCCGTAGCATGACGGACGCGGTTGAACCGTCGTCTGCTCGCTCTCCGGCTCGCCGGCATCGCCGACGGCGCATCGTGCTGCTGGCGCTGCTGTTGTTCGGCGTCTGGCTCACCCGCTGGGTGTACCTCCACCTCACGCTCCGCCCGACGCCGCGCCCGGAATACTGGATCGAGCAGATCGAGCGGCTGGACCCGCCTCCGCCGGGGGCGTACTCCTACGATCAAGCCGTCCGGATTCTGGAGGACGCTGTCCAGCAAATGGTGGATCTCGGCATCACCTACGCGTCCCCCTGGCGAAGAAGAGAGCTCCTGCGCGCGGATGAACTGAGGGCCTGGGGCGGTGCCTTTGCATCCGAAGATTTCTCCAAAGCACGGGCGATGCTTGTCACGCTTGGGGAACGCCACTGGCGGTTGGAGACCGCGCGTCGGGATACTCCGCCCCTGATTGAGTCATCGACGTTCCGCCCGACCTGGACGAATGCGCGTGTGCTGCTCGACCATGCCCAGTGGTCCTGGGCGGAGGATGGGCAAGTGGATGTCGTTCTTGACGACTGGCGGACCGTCGCTCGCCTGGCGCGCAACACCGGACGGTCGCGCCGCCGGAACGATCGCCAGCTGGAGCACGTTCTCTACGACCGGCTGGCCTTTGCCATGACCGAGTGGGCAACGGAGGCGATGCGGCAACATGCCGTTGAGTGCGGCGCTTTGGGCAGGCTCGCCCGCCAGGAGGCCTGCCTGTGCCCACTCATCCACGCACGAGCCTGGGCCCTGGAAATCGAGAGGATCATGGGGCCGGAATTGCCTGCAAACGAGTACTGTGCCGGAGAGCGGCCGGCATTGATGGCGATGCTGGAGTACAACTACGTGCGTGAGCACGGCGATTGGCTGGATGTCTCGGAAGCCGTTCGATGGTCAACTGTGATCCACCAATCGATTCCTCCCATGCAGGCACCGATCCCCAATCGTGCCTGGAATCTTCTATCTCCGGCGTTTCACGATTTCGCAGAGGCCGTTGAGACCGTCGACACAATGCTGGCGTATCCAGAGGATGCCGTGGATCTCCCGGCGGCCAAAGCGATCAGCGATGCCCAAGGCGACGCTGCTGCGCTCGGAGCTCTCCAGGGCTTCCCCGAGTACTTCGTTCCGGGCAGCGGAGATGTGATGGCGTTACTGTATGGGGTTCGATGTCGAATCGGCGCGGCGCTGACGTGCCTGGCCATTCGCGACTTTCATCTTTCCCGCGGCCGATTCCCGGACGAACTGGGTGAGCTTGTCCCGGAGTTTCTTCCCCACCTGCCGGTGGACTACGGGGACCGCAGCACCCTTCGCTACCGGTGCGAAGGTGACGGATTCGTTTTGTATAGCGTCGGCTGGAATGGTCTGGACGATGGTGGAGTGCGACACGATCCGAACCGCGTGTTTGCAGAGACCGATCCGGACATGGTGTTCGTCCGTTACCCGTAGGATGAGGAGACGTCGGGTGTCAGATTCGCTCTCCATCACCGCCGACGCGAACTCGGCCGCCTACGTCGCGGCGAGCCTCCCTCCGACGGCAGTGGTGCCCGCCCCATGCCGGAAGATCAACTTCCTGCTTGCCCTGCTTGTGCACTGGCTGATTCCCGGGCGATTCGGACCGCACCTGGCCGCCGGCTCGACGGCCCGCGCGTGTCTGGCCACGATTCTGAGCCTGTCTTTCGTCGTGGGTGCGGTTGTTGTGCACGAAATACAGGAGGAACGGCGGTTTGCCCGTCCGCAGGTAGCGTCTCCGTACTCTCGGTCTTCATCCCGAGAGAAACTGGCGGAGGAGATTCTGCGGGGCGCCGCTCAGTCCACTGGTGCATACTGGAGCTGGATGCCGTTTGTCGGTGTGGCGTCCACGCCTCTGGTGATCGAATTGGGTCTGCTCATCTTCGCGACTGCCCTCATGCCATGGGCAGCGGGCGGGGACCGGGCGTGGTCCGTCTGGAAGCGAAGCGTCCGCAACGTGCATTGGAGCATGACAATCTGCATTCCGGCGGCGATCGTGGTCGCGGTTCTGGAATGCGTTGATGTTGATTGGGCTCGATGGGAGCGCTGGCCGGATGCGGTCTTCATTGTCGGCGGGATCATCGTGTTTGTGATCCCCGTGATCCTGCTGCTGCGGATGTGGTTTGTCGGGGCGCATCGGTACGTCGGCCCGGCGGACGGGCCGGCCTTCGCCCCGCGCGAGCCGCGCTGCGACGCCTGCGGCTACGCCATCGTGCACCTTCCGCTCGAGACCCGCTGCCCCGAGTGCGGACTGGCGGTACGCAAATCCCTGCCCGGCGGGCGACGCCGGCCCACGCCCTGGGACGAGCGCCGCTGGCGCCCTTCCGGGCTGTTCTGGCTGCTTCGGCTGCAATGGCGGATTCTCCGCCGCCCCGCCTTCTTTGAACGCCTGCCC
>CAZBFW010000023.1:0-15615 GCA_964491135.1 uncultured Phycisphaeraceae bacterium
GTCGTCACAAGGCGCGGACTCAGTTCAGTTGGGACCATATCGCCTTGCAGACGGAAGAAGTCTACTCGCGGACGAACTAGTGCCGGTCGGACTCGGACATCGAGGCGGTCGAGCCATGAATGGGCGAAGGCAATGAAGGATCCGCTGGCGAACCTCTTGTACCCGGGCGAGCCCACGGCGGCGACGGAGCTAACTCTTCTGCCCGTATCGCCCCGTCGGGTGCTGGCTGCGTGGCCCGTCCTCAAGGGCAATGGAAACGGCACCTCGGGGTGCGGGGGCAACGGCCACCGGCACGAGCACGAAGCGGCGCCCCGGAGCGATGCCGGGCACCTGTGCCTGCGGATTCGGGAAGTGCGCGATTCAGAGCTGGCCGGTGAGGTGCCGGGACAGCAGTGGATCTTCGATCTGGCGGACGGTCAGACGGGCTGCCTGGTGGAGCTTGAACGTCCGGGCCTGACCGTGCGGGCGGAGCTCGTCGCCCCGCCGGGTACTAACGGAGCGATTCCGCTGGCCCGTTCTCGGCGCGTACGGCTGCCGTCGCCGGAACCGGCCAGGGAGGAGGGGCCGATTCGCTGGATGGTCTTCAATCGGAACGGGCTTGCCTGACGGAGTGGACGGATGGCCCAGGGATATTTGTCAGTCATTCTGCACGCCCACCTGCCCTACATCCGGCCGGCCCGGCGACATGCAGGGGACGCGGAGTTCTGGTTCTACGAGCGGGCACTGGAATGCTACCTTCCCCTCATCCGCATCCTGGACAACCTGCAAAGAGACGGGGCACGCACGCGGCTGACGCTCTCGCTCTCGCCGACGCTGATCGCCCTGATGCGTGATGAGATCATCCGGGAGCGGCTGATCGGGCACGTCAACCGAATGCTGGAGCTGTCGGCGCGGGAATTGAACCGGACGGCCCTGCTGCCGGCCCTGCGGGAACTGGCCGGCACGTATCATCTGCGCTTGCTTCACCTTCAGAACGCCCTTACCCAGCGATGCGGTGGGGACCTGTTGGGGGCATTCCGACAGATGGAGGTTCGCGGGCAGATCGAGCTGATCACCGGGCCCGCCTCGAACGCCTTCCTGCCGGGGATGCTGGCGATGCAGCCCCAGGCGGCGCGCTGCCAGATCCGGCTGGGTCTGGATGCATTCGAGAGTGCATTCGGGCACCGGCCCGGTGGTTTCTGGCTCCCGGAGTGTGCCTACACGCCGGAGCTGGATGAAATTCTCGGGGCCGAGGGAGTGGGGTACATCGTGCTGGACGGCCGGGCCCTGGAACGAGCGTCCACACCGGCGTTCCACGGCATTCATGCTCCCGTGTACTGCCCGTCGGGCGTCGCGGCATTCGGGCGGGACCGGGAAGCCGTCTGCCTGCCCGGCTGCAACGTCTACGGGCACCCCACCGACCCGTTGTTCCGGGACAACCGTCGAGACATTGCCGACGATCTGCCGCTGGACTACCTGCGCCCGTACCTTCCGGACCCGAACACCCGCATCCCGACGGGGGCCCGCTATCACTGCATCGGCGCGACCGAGGACGGGCCGGGCGTGTATCAGCGCAAGGCCGCGCTGAACCGCGCCGCGGAGCACGCGGAAGGATTCATGCGAGATCGGATGCACCGGGCACAGGGCCTGGCCTGGAAGATGGATCGGCCGCCCCTGTTCGTGTGCGCCTATGACATGCACGTCTTCGGACATCGGTGGTTCGAGGGGATCGAGTACCTCGACTACCTGTTGCGAAAGGTGCATTTTGACCAGAACGTGCTGGAGACGGTGACGCCGGGAGAATACCTGGACCGGCACCGGTGCAACCAGATGACAACGCCGGCCGTTTCGTCATGGGCAGACGAAGGGTATTTCGATCAACTGGTGGGGCCGGATACCGCCTGGGTCTATCAGCATCTGTCCCGCGCGGTGCGCGTGATGCGGGAGTTGACGGCGGCGGCGGAGCAGAGTGGGGGTGAAGAGGGGGAGGGAAACGGGCATGACCGGGAACCGGCTGGCGCGGTTCCAGACGACCGGGACCATTCCCCGGCATACGGTAACGATCTGCAATCACGAGCGTTACGGGCAGCGGCCCGGCAGCTCGTGCTGGCCCAGTCCGGAGACTGGGTGACGCTGCTGCAGAACCCGCAGCACGCGGAATACGCGCGGACCCGCCTGCACCTGCACCTCTCGAATTTCGCCCGCCTGGCTTCCCAGATCCGGGCCCGGCAAATAAAGTCCGGGGACATTGAAGCGCTGGAACGAGACTGGCCGATCTTTGGGGAAATCTGCCCCGACGCGTATCGGTAGCCCGGCTGTCGCAGCGGTCCGTACACCCCGGCTTCCTTCGCGCGATCGGTGATCCAAGGGAGTGCGTATGCACGAGGCAATGTTGGGAACGTCGAGCCCCATGTATATCGAATCGGACACCGCGGGTTTGCTGTCCAAGCTGCGGAATCTGGCGATGAACCTGTGGTGGACATGGCACCCGGAAGTGGTCGCGATCTTCCGCGATCTGGATCCGGAGGTGTGGCGGGACGTCAACCACAACCCGATTCTGCTGCTCCAGCAGCTCAGCGAGCAGCAGCTGATTGACCGGACGCGTGAAGGGGCGATCGAAGCCAGAATCAACGAGGCGGCACACCGGCTGGCCACGTATCTCAGGGGCGACGACGCCTGGGCCCGGCCGCGGGCGTCGAAATTGCGGGTCTGGCCGGTGGCCTACTTCTCCTTCGAGTTCGGCCTTCACGAGTCGTTGCCGACCTATGCCGGCGGCCTGGGCGTGCTGGCCGGCGATCATCTGAAGAGTGCGTCGGACCTCGGCGTGCCAATTGTGGGGATCGGGCTTCTGTACACGGAGGGGTATTTTCACCAGCGGCTGGACGCCGACGGCTGGCAGAACGAAGAGTACGCACCGATCGACAAGAGCCGGTTGCCGATCGAGCCGGTGTACGGGCTGGACGGTAAACGGCTCATGATCGAGGTGCCCATCGTCAACCGAGCGCCCAAGATCCAGGTCTGGAAGGCCATGGTAGGCCGGAGCGAGTTATATCTGCTCGACAGCAACGTCCCGGAGAACTGCAAGGAGGACCGCCAGCTCACCGGCCGGCTGTACGAGGCAGACCCCACGACCCGAATCCGGCAGGAGATCGTGCTGGGGATCGGAGGCATCCGGACGCTGGCGGCCATGCACAAGATGCCGGCCATCGTTCACTGCAACGAGGGGCACAGCGCCTTTGCCCTGCTGGAGTGGATTCGCCTGCACATGGTGTGGGAGGGGGTCGGCTTCGACAAATCGCGCGACCACGTGGGGCGTCGGGCGATCTTCACGACGCACACGCCGATCCCGGCCGGGCACGATTACTTCAGCCCGGACCTGTTCCGGGAGCACCTGGGATACCTGCAGCGGGATCTGGGGCTCAGCGCCCGGGACTTCTTCGGCCTGGGCCGAATCAACCCGGATGACCCCTCGGAGCCGTTCTGCATGACGGTGCTGACGTTGAAAATCGCGCACCGCTCGAACGGAGTCTCCGCCCTGCACGGGCGCGTGTCGCGGAACATGTGGCGCCCGCTGTGGGGCATGCGCAGCGAACAGGAAGTGCCGATCGGACACGTGACGAACGGCGTGCACGTGCCAAGCTGGATCGCACCCGCGATGTACCAGCTCCTGGAGCGACACCTGGGGGTCGGGTGGACCGATCACATGGAGGCCCTGCTGACGCGGGAGCGGCTGGCCCGGATCAGCGACGAGGAGCTCTGGGAAGCCCACCAGATCAGCAAGAACCGGCTGATCGGGTTCACGCGGCGGCGACTGGAGGCCCAGGCGCAATATCGCGGGGAGCCGGCCGATCGCATCGAGGAGGCCCGGCAGCGGTTGGACCCCAACGCCCTGACCATCGGGTTTGCCCGGCGGTTCGCCTCCTACAAGCGGGCGACCCTGCTGTTCCAGGATCCGGACCGTCTGGCCCGCATCGTGGGCAGCGACGACCGGCCGGTGCAGGTTCTTTTTGCGGGCAAGTCGCACCCGGCCAACGATATCGGCAAGCAGTACATCCAGAAGCTTGTGGCGATGGCGGCCGATCCACGATTCAAGGGTCGGATCGTGTTCATTGAGAACTACGACATGGGAGTCGGGCGGCACCTGGTGCAGGGCGTGGATCTCTGGCTGAACAACCCCCTCAAGCCGCTGGAGGCCTCGGGAACCAGCGGCCAGAAGATCGTGCTCAACGGGGGGCTCAACCTGTCGGTGCTGGACGGGTGGTGGGCGGAGGCGTACGACGGCTCGAACGGCTTCGCCATCGGGTACGGCGGTTATCACCCGGACCAGGAGGAACAGTCACGGCGCGATGCGCGCCACCTGTATGAAGCCCTGGAGAACGAGGTCATCCCGACGTTCTACGAGCGCAACGATCGCGGGATTCCGCATCGATGGCTCGAGATGGTGCGTTGGTCGATCCAGACGCTGGGCTGGCGGTTCAGTGCGGACCGGATGGTGCTGGACTATTTCACGCAGCTGTACCTTCCGGCCGCAGGGGCGGCCTCATGCGATACGCGAACCTTCCGAGCGCTGGGAGAGAAGTAGGACGGGTGTTGCCGGGAAGGCGGGACGGTACGCGAGGAATTTCGGAAACGCCGGCCCCGGGTGGGTCGGCGTTCTGCGTTTCCGGAGGCGTTGCACGGTTGCGTGGGCGCGAATGCCACGTTAGGGTCATGGACGGCGATCGAAGAAGCGGGCGGTTCGGGAGCATCCCGTCCGGCCGATTCGCTGCAATTCCATCCCGCAGGAGGTCAAAATCATGCCCACTTCACTCCACAAGCATATCCCGGCGCTGCTCGCCGTCGCGCTGCTCGCGTCTGCCGTGGGAATCGCCGGCTGCACGCCGGGCGGCGGGGGCGGCGGCACGGACGCGAACAACAACGCCAGTGCAGACGACAACTCGAGCAGCAACGCGAATACAAACGAGAACACGAACGACAACAACGTCAATGAAAACGACAACGGTGGGGAGCCGGGCGAGCGGTTGCAGCCGGCCGATCTGACGTACCAGGGCGCGTTCCGGCTGCCGGATGAATTCAACTGGGGCGCGCTCGGGCTCGCGTTCTATCCAAGCGGAGACGGCGGCGCGGGGGCCCTGCTCGTCACGGGCTTTGAAGGACTGACCGACCCGGATCACCCGGGCGAGACGTGCTGGGACCCGTCGTGGGACTGCTATGCGTACTACGGCCAGGTGAGCATCCCCGCGCCCGCCCGGGAGGCGAACTGGGAAGACCTGCCCGTGGCGGCCCGGGTCGGTGAGATGATCGCCTTCGACGGCGGTCTGGCCTCCACGGTACACAATGAATACCTCTTCGTCAGCGGCCTGGAATTCGTCGCCCGGCGCGGCACACAAACCCGCGACAAGCTCTACGGCTCCATCAACCTGTGGTACGCCGAGGGTGTGGCCGGCGAGAGCACGTTCCCCACGGTCTGGTTTGCCAATCTGGACGGCACGGGCGCGCAGGGCATGTTCCACGTGGGTCCCGACGAGGCGCCGTATCACGGGCGGAAGATGGGCGCCTATCTGTTCAGCGTGCCCGCGTGGTACGCAAACCAGTATCTGGGCGGGCGCACGCTGGTGACCGGGCGGTCCCGTGGTACGCCGCAAGACGGCATGGAACCGTTGACCATACGGGGCGGCTCGCAGGGCCCGACGCTCTTCGCCTTCCACGCGTGGGAGAGTGATGAGGCGACGGGCAACCTCGATGCGCTGCCGGTGCTGTATTACCGGGTGGCCTTCCCCGGCTGCGCCGGGCCGAACGTGGGCGATGCCGAGGAGTGCGACTACCCGGACTTCACCATGTGCGACGACTGGTCCGGCGGGGCCTTCGTGGACAACGGCGAGCGGCAGGCGATTCTGCTGCTGGGCTACAAAGGACTCGGCGAGAACTGCTACGATGAGCCGCCGGTGGAGTGCCATGATCCGTGCAGCGCCGCCCACGGGTACCATTGCCAGCCGTATGAGCGGCAGGTGATCTTCTACGACGTCGCAGCCCTGGGGCGAAGCGCTTTGGGGCAGCAGGATCCCTGGGTGGTGGTGCCGTACTCCATCTGGCGCCCGACGGAGTTCTACCTGCAGGACAACCCCTGCTCCAACGCCGGCGGCATGACCTTCGACTCGGCCGGACGGCGACTGTTCATGGTGGAGCGCGGCCTGGGCGATGTGGACAGAAACGCGATCGTGGTGCATGTCTGGTCGCTGTGACGGGAAAACGCGAAAACCGAATAGGACTACCGGCTTAAGGCGGGCAGCCTATGCTCTTGGCCGGCGCCGGCGAAATCCGGCCCGAAGCCGGCCTTCTCCGCGTCGCAAGACCTGGGCGGAGGTGTCTGCGAGGCGTTTCTTATCGACCCGAAGATCCGGTTTCGCGGCTGGGGAGGATTGAAGGGGGTCCGCGGTTCCTGTACAATGCTCATCGGGGAAGAAGCAGGTTGAGAGGCACTGCAGACCAACGTCGGGATGCGCTCGTTTGCACACCTGCTGGGATGGGTTCATCACCGGATGTCGACCTCCGGTTCCCCATTCTTTCATTCGACCCCATTCGGCAGCCCAGGGTGATGCGACTCACACGCGGTGCCTTGCTCGTCATTCCCATCGCGGCCAGAGGCCACCAACGGAGAAGCCGCCTGGCTGAACGGACACAAGCGTAAAGGAGGAAAGCACATGCTGGGATCACGAACGACGCAACCGGCCCATCGGCCGGTCGGATGGGTACTGGGAATTCTGGTTCTTGTCCTTCTCGCCGCTCCGGCCCGTCCCGTCGTCGCCGCCGGCGATGGCTCCGCGCAGGAGGGCGTGGTGCGTGTGACCATACCGGTGGCGCCCTATCAGCTTCAGAGGGCGGGTGATCTCGACGAGTTGGCCGTCGAGGGGTTCGGCCGGCTGCTCGTCCCGGGCAAGCCCGCGCTTCCCTCACGCATCTTCAGCATCGCGATTCCCCCCGGGGCGCAGGTGGTGGACGTGGCGGCGGATACCGGCAAGGGGATCCTGCTTCCCGGCACGTATGACATCGCACCGGCACCGCTGCCCCGCGTCATCGGTGAAGAGGACCCGGCCATCTACGCCGGACAGCTCGCCCGGTACGAAGCGAACCGCAAGGCGGTCTATTCCAGCGACGATCCCTATCCCGCCCGCGTCGCCGAGTACGTCCGCTCGGCCGGTTACCGCAAGTACAACCTGGTGGACGTGCAGGTGTGTCCGTTCGCGTACCGTCCCGTCACGCGCGGGCTGACGTACTACCCGGATATCACCGTCACCGTTACCTATCGCGCCGTCGAGAAGGGGGCGGCTCCGCCGGCGGATCACCTCGCCGGCCCCGAGCGCGTGGCGGAGGACATCATCCTGAATCACCAGGAGGCGGCGGCGTGGTATCCGACGTCGCAAGCCCCTTCCCGCGGGCTTCATGACTATGTGATCATTACGCTGGACGCGCTGACGTCAGCCGTGACCCCGCTGGTCAACTGGGAGACGGCCAAGGGCCGCAATGTTGAGGTTGTAACGACCACCTGGATCAACGCCAACTACACCGGGTACGACCTGGCGGCCAAGATTCGGGCCTTTCTGCGCGAGAAATACCCCAGCGGCGAATGGGGCATCGAGGACGTGCTGCTGGTGGGTCACTACGACAACGTTCCCATGCGGCGCACCGCACAGGATGTGGGATACGGGCAGCCGGAGACCGACTACTACTATGCGGAACTGTCCCTGCCCGATGACCAGTCCTGGGACGCCGATGGAGATCATCAGTACGGCGAGGACACCGATCCGATCGACTTCTACGCGGAAGTAAACGTAGGCCGCATCCCCTACAGCGACGTGGCCACCGTGTCGAGCATCTGCACGAAATCCGTGACCTACGAGCAGAACACCGACCCGGCCTTCAAGAAGAACATCCTGCTGCTGGGCGCATTCTTTTGGGACAACGACCCCAACCCGCGAACGGACAACGCGGTGCTGATGGAGGCCAAGGTGAACCAGCCCTGGATGGCCGACTGGACGAAGACCCGCATGTATGAGCAGGGCTACTCCACGTACGCCATGGACTACAACCTGACCCTGTCCAACGTGGTGTCGGTCTGGTCGTCGGGAACGTTCGGGTTCGTGAACTGGGCCGGGCACGGCTCGCCCACGTCGGCCCACGTCTACCACGGGACGCAGCCGGCCTTCATCCAGGCCAGCAGTGCCTCGCAACTCAATGACAATTACCCGGCCATCGTTTTCGCCGATTCGTGCAGCAACCACGACACCGACGAAAACAACATCGCCCGGGCCATTATGGGGCGGGGCGCGGTCGGCTTTGTCGGAGCCACAAAGGTGGCCCTGGGCTCCCCCGGATGGAATGATCCGTCTGACGGGTCCACTCAGTCTCTGGACTACTTCTTCACGACGAGCGTGACGTCAGGCGACTCTACCATCGGCGCCGCCCACCAAGCGGCCCTGCGGCAGATGTACGTCAACAACCTGTGGGGCTACGTGCGATACGAGACGTTCGAATGGGGGGCGCTGCTCGGAAACCCCAACCTCGGTATGGGCATTATGGAGGCCTTGAAGATCAGCTTCCCTGACGGTCTGCCCCAGACGATCAACCCGCGCGTGCCCACGGCGATCCCGGTGCAAATCTCCAACGGAAGCGAAACGTACGTGCCCGGAACGGGTACGCTGCACTATCGCTACGACGGCGGCGCGTTCCTGACCGCCGGGCTCACGTCGCTGGGAGGCGATCTGTACCAGGCTACGCTGCCGGCGGCGGACTGCGACGACACGCCCGAGTACTACGTCAGCGCGGAGGGGAACCTGGGCACGGTCGTCCTCTCCCCGGCCAACGCGCCCACCGGCGTCCATTCCACGCTCGTAGGTACGTTCACGACGATCGTCGAGCATACGTTCGAGGGCAGTGATCAGGGCTGGACCGTCGGAGACATCGGGGACGACGCCACATCGGGTATCTGGAACCGGATGGACCCGGAAGGCAGTGACGCGCAGCCGGAGGACGACAACACGCCGTCGCCCGGGACGCAGTGCTGGGTCACGGACGGGGTCTACGGCGGTAGCCTGGGCGCCCGGGACGTCGATGGCGGCCAGACCACTCTCCTGTCGCCGGTCTTCGACCTGTCGGGCCTGCCTGACGCGACGATCAGCTACTACCGCTGGTACTCCAACGACACGGGCGGTTCGCCCAACGAGGACACGTTCGTTGTCGACATCTCCAACAACGGCGGGAGCAACTGGCTGAATGCCGAGACGGTCGGTCCCTCCGGCGCCGGTACGGCCGGCGGGTGGATCTACCATGAGTTCCAGGTGGCCGACATCGTGAGCCCCAGCGGGCAGGTCAGGCTTCGCTTTGCCGCGTCTGACGAAGGCAGCGGATCGCTGGTGGAAGCCGCGCTGGATGATTTCAAGATCACCGCCCTTGAATGCAACCCGTCCGAAACGTGCACGGACGGCGTGCAGAACCAGGGCGAGGATCGCATCGACTGCGGCGGTCCGAACTGCGATCCATGTGAATGCGCGTCCGACGGCGTCTGCAACGACGGCTTGTTCTGCACGGGCGCCGAGACGTGCGATGCGTACGGATTCTGCCAGTCGGCCGGCGATCCATGCCTGGCCACGCACTGGTGCAACGAGGGCAGTGACGTTTGCGTCCCGTACGGCAATGGCGACTTTGAGCCCGACGGCGACGTGGACCTGGCGGACTTCTTCCTGTTCCAGCAGTGCTTCGGCAGCGAGGCGACCGGCGAGTGCGAACCGGGCAACCTTGCCGGCACAGGCACGATCGACCTGGACGACCTGACCAGCTTCGTCAACGGGCTGATGGGCCCGCAGTAACGCAGGTTCCAGTCCTCAGCAACGGAATAAGGCCGCGGGCGAGGTCCCGATCCCATCGGGGCTTCACCCGCGGCTGCCGGCCTCAGGCCCAATCCGCCCACGACAGAACCGACACTCCGCTACGCTTGTACGATTTGTCACCTCCATAAACCAGCGCGGCGGCGCCGGCCGGCGTACCGGCCAAGTCTCGCCAGTAGTCCAGACCCCCAAAGAAATCGCTGGCGACCGTCTGCCCGGACTTGATCTCGACGGGCAGTTGCTTCGAACCCCGGTCAATCAGCAGGTCGACCTCGTGACCCGCCGAGTCACGCCAGAAGTACAGGTCCGGCTCGCAGCCGCGGTTGTAGCCGTTCTTCAACGCCTCGGACACCACCCAGGTTTCAAAGATCGCGCCCCGCGCGGCATGGGAGACCAGATCCGCAGGACTCCGGACCCTCAGCAGATAGCACAGCAGACCCGTGTCGACAAAATAGAGCTTGGGTGATTTCACCAGGCGCTTGTTGAAATTGCGGTGATGGGGCCGCAGCAGATAGATCACGAAGTTCGCTTCCAGGATCGACAACCACCGGCGCGCCGTCGGGTGCGACACGCCTGCGTCCGCCGCCAGGGCCGACGCGTTCAGCAGGTGCCCGCACCGCCCCGCGCACAGCCGTATGAACCGCCCGAAGCTCTCAATATCGCCCACATTGAGCAAGTCGCGCACGTCGCGCTCGAGGTACGTCTGGTAGTAGTTCGAGAGCCAGCCCTGCGGCTCGAGGCCTTTGTCGTAAATCCTGGGGAAGCCACCCGTGAACAACGTTTCAAACAACGCGGCTGGAGTCGTTTGGCCGGCAGGTTTGACTCGTGGACGCGCCGAAGCGAACCTCGCGATATCCCGGATCGGCCGGCCGATGAGCTCGGACCGGCTGAAGGGCAGCAGTCGCAGCACAGCGCACCGCCCGGCCAGCGTCTGGCTGATCCGGTTCAGGAGCAGGAAGTTCTGCGAGCCGGAGAGGATGAACTGCCCCGGCCGATCCACCCGATCGACGATCCCCTGGATGTACGAGAACAGGTCGGGAACCCGCTGCACCTCATCCAGGATCACGCGGCCCCGAAATTGATCCAGAAAGCCGCGGGGGTCCTCCAGGGCGAACGCCCGCGTCTCCGGATCTTCAAGCGAGGCGTAGCGATGCCGCGGAAAGGCGGCCTGCACGAGCGTGGTCTTGCCGGACTGTCGCGGTCCGGTGACGGTGACCACAGGATAGTCACGGGCGGCCCCCTTCAGTGCTCTGGTCAGATGGCGGGCGATCATAAGCGGGCCCCTTGCAATTTGAATTTCCAATATGCATATTACATGGGTTCGATGCCCGGTCAAGGGCCGGACCGTGGTCGGCATGACCCCCCAAGTCCTCACCGACGGAATGCCTGAGGGCGGAAAAGGACGATGGAGCCCGTCTCGCGCCCCGGGCTCCGACCCGATTCTATTGCGGGCCCCTCCCGTCGCCGAGAGATCCTGGACCCCTTGGTGTGAAAACGACGCGAAACCACGGCACACCCGTGCGAAGACACCGCCATCCGCCCGGCCCCGAATGGGGCACAAGGATACAGCCGGACGGCGTCCGCTCGCCACAGCGAGTCGGTCGGCACGTCGACCGACGCGTCCGCCGGTGTCCCGCTGAAAAGCGCCGCTTTATGGCGGACCGCGTCAGCCGGTTTTCAGTTGACATGTCGATGACGCGACGCTAGCGTTCCGATTGTCTGTCGCTTTGGGCCGACCACCGCAAGATCCAACATTCTGCAACAAGGGGGAAACCGATGGATATTTTCACGCGCCGAAGAACCCACTTTGTACTCTGGCGTCCGAAGAACACGAATCCTGCACCCGTGCTCGTCATCGGGCAACTCGCCGCGGGCAATCCGCCCACTCTGGCGAACCCTGTGACGCACGCCCTCTCGCCCAACCCAACGTTTCCGGACCTTTGGGAAATCCCCGCATCCGCGTGCGGGTTGGTCGACGGGATGATCTACCACTACTGGTTCGAAGTTACGGACGGCAGTCCGGATCCAAGTCGAAACGCACGCATTCTGGTCACCGATCCGTTCGCCGTTGTGGTCGACTGGCGCGTGCGCGCTCCCCAACTGCCGTCGCCGTACACGGATGATGACCGCGACCCGCTGGCTGTCGTCAAGTTTCACCAGGGAAAGCTGGTCGTCGCGGATCCCGGCGCTGAGGTTCCCGACTGGGTCGGGGATCCCGCACCCGCGACGCTTCCGCCCAACAACAGGACCGTCATCTACGAACTCCCCACGCGGTGGAGCGTGGTGGGATTGAATGGGCAAGAGGAGATCGGCGTTGGGACGTTTCGGGATGCGATGGCGCTGATCGACGCGAATGTGGCGGGAGCGAATTTTGCGGGCGTCCCGGCGCTCGCCGTTGGTCAGAAGTATCTGGTCGACTTGGGCATCAACGCCATCGAACTGCTGCCGCCCGCGGACAGTTTCCAGGACCGCGAATGGGGCTACGCCACGAGCAATTACTTCGCGCCGGATTACGACCTTGGTTTCGCCAAGGGCCATGCGTCACCCACCGCCGCTTCCGACCTCACGAAGCTGGTCAAGATGATGCACGCCAACGGTATCCGCTTCCTGTCTGACGTAGTGATGGCGTTTGCGACGCGGTACAGCTACGAGAACGTGAACTATCCCGATTTTCACGTCATCCGCGGAACCGGCGATCCGAATGAGTTGAACGCCGAGGGCAAGTCCAGGGAGGACTTTGGCGGAAAGCTCTTTCGATACAACGCTTTGGCCGCCGGTTATGATCCGTTGACCGGTGCGCAGAACGCCCAGATGCAGCCTGCCCGACAGTTGATGAAGAGTTTTCTCACTCATTGGATGCGCACCTATCGTGTGGACGGTTTTCGGATTGACAGCACGCCGAACATCAACAACTGGGACTTTCTTGAAGAGTGCACGGACGCAACCCGAGCCGCTTTTCACGAGCGATGGCCGGTGGGGCACACTCCCGCCGACGCCGACGCGCGGTTCTTTGTGATTGCGGAAGAGCTTCCTCCGAAGATGGCGATGCTTACTCAGGGCCGCGTCGATGCGTTGTGGAATGAGTGTTTCAAGCAGCGTGTCCGAGAGATCATCCTCGGCAAACAGCATTACGATGACGCAAGTTTTGAGCAGAGCGTTCGCAGCGCGATTGACTGTCGAGCGTTTGGCTTCTCGGACGGCGCGCAGGCAATCAACTACGTCACCAGCCATGACGTCCAAGGCTTTAAGAGCGAACGTCTGAAAGACTATCTGAAGAACAACGGTATCTTCGACGCCGCAGGGCACATGAAACTCGCGTTCGTTTGCCTTCTGACTTCGGTGGGCGTGCCGATGATCCTCGCCGGTGAAGAGTTCGCAGACGAGCATGATAAACCGACGTCGAATCCCCAGAAGCAGACCGACCCGGTCAATTTCGAGCGGCTCAACGATCCCTGGCGTCGCAGCCTGTTCCAGTACGTCGCACGCCTGGTGAAGCTGCGCACCTCCAGCGAAGCCCTATCGGTCAACGACACGAACTTCATCCATGTAGACATTTCCGCAGGGAAGCGAGTTCTTGCGTGGAGCCGCGGAAACGCCTCGACCCGTGACCTTGTCGTTGTCGTAGCCAATTTCTCAGAGTTTGGCACGCCGGATCCGTCTTCACCGTCGGCGGAGTACCGTGTAAACAATTGGCCGTCGGCGACCGGCGGTCGTACGTGGCGGGAAATTACTCAGGAGCGCAGCGTGCCACTTCAATGGGCAGGCCGCGAACCCGTTTATCCCTGGGAGGCAAAGGTCTACCAACTGGCATAATGGATTGCATCGGCAGTGAGACGGGGGGCCGCCAAGGCGCACTCTCCAACGGACCGGCAGCGACCGCCGAGGCTGAACACGAGCGCAGCAGACGAGCCCGCGCGGACGCCGGCACCGCAAAACAGCACTCCGCGACCGTAGGGAGGCCGGCTCAGTCCCACCACACGCCCAGGGCCTTCATGCCGTCGGGGACCTCGCAGGGCTCCATGGGTCGGTCCGTCGGGAAGCCGATCAAAATGTCATCCGGCCGGAAGCGCTCGCCGAGCCAACCGCGGACGTCTTCGGGGGACGCGCTGGTGATGATCCAGACCGTGTCGGTCGACGGCCAGCCGGCCGGGTCCTCCAGGTCCATCACTTGCACCCGCACGTCAGCCACCTCCGGCCGGGCCCGGACGCTCTTGAACAGCCGGTAGAATTCCTCGGGCCCGGGCTGGTCGGGATAGAAGTTGTACCCGATGGAGCCGTAGTCATTGTTGCCCTCGAAGAACTCCTCCAGCGTCACCAGAGGCCGGGGTGTGGCGGGGTCGTTGATGTCGCCGTTGCGGTTGATGCGGGCCAGCAGCGCCTGGCGGGGGTCCGCGTTCGACGATACGGCGTCGGCGGACGCGGCCGGCGCAGACGGCTCGTCCTGCGGCTTCCGCTCACAGCCCGCCAGAAGGACCAGCCCGATCCAGAACAGAACGATACGGGTCATGTGTGTACTCCGCGATGAGACCCACAAGGTAGTGCACGTGCAAATGACAATACTGTCAAGCCTGGCAGGGCCCTGCGACTGAAAGAGCCGCCCGCCACCTCGTGTTCCCGCCTGGCCGGAGCGCCACGCGCCACGCGAATCTCAACCCTCGCCGGGGACCGATAACGACGAAGCCGGAAGATAATCGCTCAATCCGGCGTATCGCACGGCCGATGGAACGGGCAAAGCGTCTGTTCGCATCTGGAACCGGCAACCCACACGTAATGGAGATTCTGGTACCATGCACGCACCCGGCCCTTTCCATCGACACGAGTTCCTGATCCTGGCATCCCTTCTGACCCTCCTCTGTGCAGCAGCCGGTTGTCAAACCGGCGCGCCGGGGGCCGCTTCGGACCCGCCGGACACCTCGAACACCGAGATCGATCCCGCGCCTCCGTCCGACGGGCCGGACGGTCCGCCGGGGTTCGGCACGCTGGTGGTGGAAACGGTGGAAGGGGCAGCAAATACCTATTTTGACATCTACCGGGCCGCCGGTACGGATTCGGTGCTCACGTACCAGGCAACGTATGACCCGATTCCCCTCGCCCCCGGCTTGTACCGCCTGACGCAGTACTTCAACGCCGGCTTCGTGTACGCCGCCGATGTGGCGGTCGAGGCGGGAGTCACCACCACGGTAACGCTGGGCGCCATCGAAGTCGTAACCGTGCCGAACGCGTCGGACGGCCAATATGACATCTACGACGCGACCGGAGCCACCGAGTATTCCACGTACAATGAACCCAATGTGCTGATCACCGCCCCGGCCGGCACGTTCACGCTGAAGGAGTATTTCAACGGCGACTTCGTATACGCCACCGGCGTAACGGTCACGGCCGGAGAGGTCACCACGGTGCAGATGGGCGGTATCGAGCTGACCACCGTCACCGGCGCGGTGGATGGCACCTACGGTATCTACGATGAGACAGGCGAGGAAGTGTTCTCCACCTACAACGACCCGGACATCATCATCACGGCACCGGCCGGCACGTTCACGCTGAAAGAGTACTTCAACGACCGCTTCACCTACGGCTCAGATGTGCAGGTGATCGCAGGCGAGGTCACGACCGTGCCGATGGGAGCCATCCGCTTCAACGGACCCCTGGCCTATGACATCTATGTCGGGGGCGAGATCGTGTCTTCGTACAACGACCCACAGGTGGCGGTCACCGCTCCGGCGGGGACGTACACCCTCACGAAGTACTTCGACGA
>CAZBFW010000024.1:0-15455 GCA_964491135.1 uncultured Phycisphaeraceae bacterium
GGGCCTGCAAGACCTCCAGCGGCTGGCGGACGAACTGGGCGTGCGTGACCGCGTGATTCTCGCCGGATTCCAGCCGGACATCGCGGCGTGGCTGCGAAGAGCGAAAGTGTTCCTGCTGACGTCCGATTCCGAAGGTCTTCCGCTGTCCGTTTTGGAGGCTATGACCTTCGGGCTGCCCGCGGTCGTGTCGGACGTGGGGGAACTGCGGGATTGCGTGTGCGATGGGCTTAACGGCTTCCGGGTCCCGGCGGGTGACGTGAGCGGCTATGCCGAATGCGTGGCGTCGCTGCTGCTGGATGAGCCGAGGCGCCGTCATTGGTCGTGTGAGGCTACGCGCACCGCCGGGGAATATGACGTCCACACCATATCGGCGCGCTGGAGCCGGGTTCTGGCGGACCTGGGCTTCGCGGCGGCGCGGCGGACCCCCATTCCCGACTGGGGAGGTGTCCTGGACGCCGGAGCAGAGGCGTGGACGGTGTTCCTGAACGACGATTTGCCTCAGGAGAGGCCGGGTGTGGAGTTGCTCTTCCTGGGTGATGTTGCGTTGGCTGCGGGCGTGGCGAATGTGATGGAGTTGCATGGGGTGGGGTTTCCGTTCGAGCGGTTGCCGGCGGGGTTTCTTGACGCGGACTCTGTCTGCTTCAACCTGGAATGTTGCCTTTCCGGCCGGGGTGCGCCGTGGGAGCCGAAACCGATCCACTTCCGCGGGAAGGCGGAGCACCTGGACCTGTTCAAGTCGGTCCGTGGCAGACTCATTGCCAACGTGGCGAATAATCATTTCCTCGACTGCGGCGAGGAGGCGGCCCTGGATACGCTGGCCGCGCTGCGCGATCGCGGCATGGCCTGTATCGGTGCCGTTGGGGAGGCGGCGGAGCCGCAGCCGCTCGTGCTCGAAACGCCGGCCGGGCGGGTGGGGTTGCTGGTGTTTGCGCCCGCCGCTCATGCGTTGCCGGGCGACACACGGGTGAACCTCGGCCGCCCCGGAGTGGAGACGATGGCCGCGCAGGTGGCCGCAGCCCGTGGAACCGTGGACGTTCTGATCGTCTGCGTGCACCAGGGTGTCGAGTACACGTTGCACGTGGACCGGCGCAGCCGCAGGGCGGCGCAGCGCCTGATTGACGCGGGCGCCGATTGCGTGATCGGCCATCATACGCACGTCATCCAGCCGCTGGAGCTGTACGGCCGGGGTTTGATCTGCCACGGCATCGGCAACTTCCTGATCGACGTCGATCCGCGGCGCCGGCCCCATGCGGCTCAGACGCTGGCCGTGCGCCTGACCCTGCGGAGCGGCTCCATCGAGCGCGTCCGCCTCGATCCGTTTGAAATCACGCCGCGTTTGCAGCCGGTTCCGCTGGAGGGCGAGGCGCGGCGTGTGCTGGGGCGCTCACTGGCCGTCCGGTCGCAACGGCTGACCGGCTTTGCGGGCACGTTGCGGAACGATGTTGGCGCAGGGGTCGCGTGGTCGCTCGACAAGGCCGCGGCCGTGGCGGACATGGTCCGCCGGCGCGGGTTGATGACGGCGGTTCGCTACTATGGTCGGCGCGTGATGGGCCGATCGGGTTGACGGGAAGGTTGCCGTGCAGAAGGCGTTTTCAGCCAAGAACCTGTGGGAACGGTCGCCGCGGATCGTGCGGCGCGTAGCCGGCGGTGCGCTGGGGATTGTGCCGCTGTCCGTTCTGCTGGGCGCGGGCTTCCGTCGTCATCGGCGAAGGGTGCGGGAGGCGGAGCGCTGGACGGTGGAGCAAGTGCGTGACTTTCAGTTGGACGCCGTTCGCCGCGTCGTCCGGCTTGCGTATGAGAACACCACGTATCACCGGCGCACTTTCGATGCGGCCGGGTTCCACCCGGAATCGCTCCGCCGGCTGGATGATCTCCAGAAGCTTCCGACGACCGACAAGGGTACGCTTCGCGGCCACCTCCGCGAGATGTGCACGCGGCCGACCAGCGGTGCGGGCGTAGATTTCGTGACGACCGGCGGCACCGGCGGCGAGCCGCTGGGCTTCTACATCGGCCGCGATCGGTCCGCCGTGGAATACGCTCATCTGGTAACGGCCTGGGAGCGCGTGGGCTTCCGCCTGGGGATGCCGATGGCCGTGTTCCGCGGAAGAGTGGTCGAGCCCGATGCCGCCGGTCTGCGTCACGAGTATGACCCGCTGTTTCGCCATCATTATTACTCGAACTTTCACATGACCGACGAGAACATGCGCCGGTACATCGAGCATGTGAGCACGATCGGCCCTTGCGTGCTGCACGTGTACCCGTCGTCCATCGCGGCCTTGACCCGCTTTCTGATGCGAACCGGCCGACCTGCGCCGGGCAACGTGCGAGCCATTCTGGCGGAGTCGGAGATCGTGTATCCCGAGCAGCGGCGACTGGCGGAGGACGTCTTCGGCTGCCGGTACTTCTCCGGCTACGGTCACACGGAAAAAGTGGTGGCCTCGGCGGAATGCGAGCAGTCGACGGACCAGCACGTTTTTCCGACGTACGGGTACTTTGAGTTGCTGGACCCGGAAGGCCGCCCGATTACCACGCCGGGCCGGACGGGTGAGATTGCGGGCACGGGGTTCATCAACACCGTTGTGCCGTTTATCCGGTATCGGACGGGCGATTACGCGACATACGTTTCAGATCGCTGCGGCGCTTGTGGCCGTGCCCACGTGTGCGTTCGCGACATTGCCGGCCATCGGACGCAGGAGGTTCTGGTGGCGGCCGACGGGGCCCGTATTTCCTGGACCGCCCTGAACATGCACGACGACACGTTTGACCGCGTGCGGCAGGTGCAGTTCTTCCAGGATACGCCCGGGCGGGCGGTGCTCCGGGTGGTCGCCGCGGAGGGATTCAGTGAGGCTGACCGGCGGCGGATTCAGGAGAGCCTGGGCCGCAAGTTCGACAATCGGCTGGAGTTCACGCTGGAGGTGGTGGACGGAATCCCGCTGACCGGGCGGGGCAAGGTCGTGTACGTGGATCAGCGTCTTCCGGTGGAGTGACTGATGCCGCCGCCAGAAACGTCAGCTCGAGCCTCGGCTGCCGGCCCGGTTGTGTCGGTTGTCATCCCGGCCTACAACGCCGAGTCGTGCGTGGGGCGGGCCATCCGGAGCGTGCTGGCTCAGACGCATCCCGTCCGGGAGGTCATCGTGGTGGATGACGGGTCGAAGGACGCGACGGCGGCCGTCGTTGCGGGTTTCTCCGCTCCCGTGCGATACGTCCATCAGCCCAACGCGGGTGTCTCCGCCGCGCGAAATCGCGGCATTCGGGAGGCGGATGGGGATTGGGTCGCGTTTCTGGATGCGGATGACGAGTGGCTGCCGGAGAAGCTGGGGCGTCAGATGGAGTTGCTGACCACCCGGCCGGACCTGCGATGGTGCGGCTGCCGGCCGGCGTACGTGAGGGCCGGGGAATCGACGCCGGCCCAGATCCCTCCCTCGCTGCTTGAGGTTCTGCGAGCACCCGCGGCCGTTGCGTTCTTTGACAGCGTGCGGCGGGGCCTTGTTTTCCAGACCAGCGGTGTGTTGGTGCAGCGAGCGGTTCTGCAAGAAGCAGGGGGGTTCGATGAAACGCTGCGGGTGAACGAGGACCGTGACCTGTGGTGGCGCATCGCCTTTCGGCATCCGTCCGTCGGGTATTGCCCGCAGGTGTCGTATCACTTCGTGCTGGATCAGGCGGGCAGCCTGACCAAGCAGGTTCACGACCGTACGTCGCATGTCCGGGCGCTGTGCCGGCACCTGCGAAACGCCGAGTTGGCCGGCGTGGAGATTTCCAGCGTGTTCCGGCCGTACGCGCGCACGCTTGCCCTGGACTACCTGGTCCGTGCGGCTGCGCGTGAGATCTCGATCACCGCCGACGCCCATGCCGCGTTGCTGGCGGACTTCCCTCTCCGGATGCACGAGCGAGTGGTGCTTGGGGTCCTGCGTTTGCTGCCCCGTGTCGTGGCGACTCGTGTGGTCCGCCGACTCAGCCTGTGAGAAGCGGCTCGGCCGCGTTTACACGGGTTGGCGTGTCTGATACTCTCACGTGCGTGATCGCGGCTTTTGGGGGAAGCTGCCCAGACACGTGCGAGCATCGCCGGTGAACGTGCTTCTCTATGCCATGGATTCGCTTCGTGCGGACCACGTCCGCGCCTATGGGTACGCGCGGCAGACGACACCTGTGTTGGATCGCCTTGTCCGAGAGGGGGCCGCGTTCACGCGCTGCTACGCCCAGGGGGGCTGGACGGCTCCGTCCGGCGCCAGCATTCTCTCGAGCCAATACCCGTCCACCACGGGCATTCACAAGATGCGGGACCCGTTGAGCCCGGCCATTCCTTGGCTGCCTGAGATCCTTCAGGGCCACGGTTTTCAGACCGCCGGCTTCTCCGCCATCTACCAGGTCAGCAAGCTGCGCGGCTTTGACCGTGGTTTCGACGTGTTCTGCGATCTGTTCAAGGATGAGCGGACGATGCAGCGCTGCCGCGACCGCGGACAGGACGCCCGCGGCGACGACTACTGCCTGCCGCTTTCCGAAGACGTGCACGCCCGGGCGCTGGAATGGCTTGACGGCCGAACCGATCCCGGCTTGCCGTTCTTCCTGTTCCTCTGGTCCATCGACACGCATGAGCCGTTCCGCCAACCGGCGCGGTGCAACGTCGACGTGGCCCCGGATTACCGGGGTCACATTGACGGCCGGGGCCGGCCCTACCGCTGGATTCGACACCGGGCGGATCTTCAGCAGGTTATCGATCTGTATGACGGGAGCATTCGATACCAGGACGAGCAGTTGGGCCGTTTGATTGACGAGCTTGCGCGGCGGGGCGTGTGGGATGATACGCTCCTGATCGTGTTTGGCGACCATGGTGAGATGTTCTTCGAGCACGGGATCGCCGGGCACGGCAAGTTTCCCTGGGAGGCGGAGCTGCGGGTCCCGCTCATTTTGCACGGCGAGCCGGCCGGCCGGCCGGGTTTTCGATGCGACGATCCCGTGGACCTGCTCGATGTGGCGCCCACCGTGCTGGACTTGCTGAATCTGCCGCCCGAGAAGGCGTTCCGCGGGCGATCGCTCCGGCCCGCTCTGGAAGGGCGGAGCACGCGTGCGCATGAGGTGATCGTTCTGGACCTGCCATTTCCGCACGATCGCGAGGAGCACGCGCGCGTCGTACTGGCGGACGGCTGGAAGTACATTGAATACTCTCCGCCGTCGCGCGCGGTCCGAATTCGTCGGTTCTGGAAGGAGTTCTGGCGGGCGTTGAGCGTGCTGCTGCGGCCGCGGTCGCTGCCGATTCTCCTGGGGAACCGGCTCCAACGCGGTCCGGGTGGTCTTGTGAAGTCGTTGTGCGTTGCCCCGGTCCGCTTCCTGCTCGGGCGCCCGACGCGGCGCCTGTACGACCTTCAGGCGGATGCGCACGAACGCGTGGATCGGTTCGCCGACCAGGCCGCGATTGCCGCGCGGCTCGTGCAGTCCCTGGCGGTGCTGGACGAGCGGGCTCACCCTGACGAAGCCACTCCTTCGGCCCCCCGCCTGCAGGCCGAGGACGAGCAGAAGATCGTCGATCACCTCCGGAGGCTGGGCTACCTGGATTGACGGATGGAGGTCATCGCTCAAAAGCGCCGATGTCGTGTTGGCTGCCCACGGGCCGCGGCGTGCCGTCGTAGTCGACCTGAATGTTCAGCCCGTACAGGCTGTAGAACGTGGCGTAGACGTCGGGGATCGTGCCTGCGTTGACGGCCGGGCTGTCCGGCCGCAGGCGGAAATCACCGGCTGCGGCGTTGACGAAGCGGGGGTCCGCCTCCAGGTCGTTGTCGCCCGTGCCGGAGCCCGCCCGGAACAGGGGAATCGTATTGTACGTCCGGCCTCCCCACGAAATGGCAATGGATCCGCCGGCCTGGTGGAACAGATCGTGCCGGCTGCCGGAATTGGCGGCGGTCGCGCCGCTTCCGCCGCTGACCTCGATGTGCGGGCCGTTCGACATGTTTGCGAGGATGTTTCCCGTCAGCCTCATGCCCGTGCCGTTTTCGTAGCGGATGCCCTGTCCCAGGTTGTAGAGCGTGTTGGCGGCGATGTGGGCCAGTTGCGTGTTGTTCCAGAAGGTCATGCCCATGTCGCAGTCATGGATCAGGTTGCCGACGAAGTATACGTTTCCGCCGGGTCCGTTGTCGTTGCTGGGGCCGTTGATGCCCCAGGTCGTGTCGTGCAGATGGTTGTAGATGAACCAGAGGTTGTAGGGCCCGTACTGGTAGGCCAGCCCCTTGGCGGTGGACCATGACGTGTCGATCACGTCGTGCACGTCGTTCTGCGAGAAGATTCCGTCGCGGGCCTCCTTGACGGCGAGCCCCGACTGTCGGACGTGGTGCACGTGATTGCGCCCCACGTAGATGTGGTGGGCCGGCCGATCGCCCGTGCTGTCGAGGAACCCGGAGTTGACCTGCAGACCGGAGCCGCTGCAGTTGTAGATCTCGTTGTCCACGATCCAGATACGGCTGGCATGATGCCCGACGACAAAGCCGTGATGGTCCTCGTCGCTGGACGCACTGAGGTTTCCCAGGTCATGCACGGTGTTGGCGTGGAACACGACGTCCTTGACCGTTGTAGGATCGGTTCCGCTCCAGCTTCCGGTGGCCACGAGCCCGGCCCCGTTGCCCCTGGCGTTCCGCACTTCGCAGTAGCGGATGGCGACGTGATGCGAGGGCCCCAGCACGTTGGCCTGCGCGGCCGTGCCGTTGAAGTCGATGTTCTCGACGATGAAGTACGTGCCGCGGACCGCGGTTTCGATCGTGATGGTCGGCCGCGCGGCCGGATTGCCCCGGATGAACACGGGCCGGCTCGGGGTGCCGTCTGCCCGGATCACGGACATCGAGCTGGCGGAGTACGTGCCGCCACGCACGTAGACCACGCTGCCCGCGGCGAGCGTGGATGGAATCGTGAGCCGGGGTTTGGAGGGGCTGCCTGCGGGATTGTTCGTGTCTGTGGCGGCCGACGCGGCGGCGTCCACGTAGTGCGTATAGTACCCCGCGCTGCCATACACGCTCTCGACGGTCTGATTGATTCCGAATTCCGGAACCGGAATGCCGATCGGTGGTTGCCACCCGGAGATCGTCTCGCAGGCATCGGTTGCCTCGTTGCAGGTCTGCGCGGCCGCGCAAGGCCGAGGACCGGTCACGCAACTTCCGTTCACGCAGCGTTCCTGTCCGTTGCAGAACAGGCCGTCATCGCACTCGTCGTCGCTGCTGCACGTCTGTGAGCCGTCCGGGTCATCCGGGGCCTCGTCCTGGTCGGGATCCTCGGTGCCGTCCGGTGACGAGCCGTTCACTCTCAGCCGGTCCCAGTAGTGGCCGCCGGGGTTCATGCTCCAGACGCCGAACGTGCCGGTCCGCCGGCGGTCGGCCGAATCGTCGTAGCAGTCAATCTGCCATTCCGAAGGCTCAGGCGTTCCGTCCTCCCACACCTTCGCCCGGACTTCGGTCTTGGAGCCCGCATCGGCAACCAGAACCCTGAAGCGGTACCATACGCCCGCCTCCGGCACGACATTGGTGGTCGTGATTCCGCCTCCGCCCGAGGCCTGCTGTCCCCGCGGGTGCGGGGCGATATGGAAGGGGCCGCCGTTGTATTGACGCAGCCGATAGTACGAATCCGTCCGAGGGTAATCCGAGAAGAAGGTCACGCCCAGTCCGCCTGCGGCGTTGTCCGTTCGCATCCGGCCCGTGTATTCGTAGGATGACCAGGTCGACGTGTCGGGACCCACGAAGTGTGAGTGAATGTCGATGGCGGAAGCGACGGTTCCGAAGACCTCCCGGTCATCCAGCGTATAGTAGTCAAAGAGTGAATCGTCTTCCTCCATGCTGTTGTCGGGGCCGGTGTCTATCCATCGACCGACAGCCGAGTCCTGCGGCAGGGCAGTGAAGTCCTGGCCTGCCTGGCCTGCCTGCACGGCACTGAACGACCGGTTCGGGGGGTCAAATGTGTACTGAAAGTGTTGCGGTGTGATCACTCCCGTCCACCCGGCGGGCATGCGGAACGTGAATCGGCCGGCGACATCCGTAATTGCCGTTCCCGGAGAGGCGCCCGGAGCCGAGAGAACCACTCCTGACACGGGCTTGCCATCTTCGTCGTGAATTTCACCGGAGACTACGGCAAGGACGGAGACGCGCCCGGTCAATCCTCGTGTCTGACTGCTCACGCAGCCGGACGTGAGACCCCCTGTGGTGAGCGCAAGCATCACGGTGTAGACGCCCGGGTTAGCGAACTGACGCGTGATCACACTGTGCGTCTCCAGCGGTCCGGAATCGACGTCCCCGTCGATCGTCCACGTGTAGTTGCCTCTGGGAAGCGGCCCGCTGTCCACCGTCACCGCACGGAGTGTGCTTGTCAAGGGACACGGACCGTCCACGGGATCGATCTCGAACTGCACGGTGGCGTGGATCGGTGCTCCGGACGCGCTGGGAATGCCCGAATATCCGTCAGGGGCGTCGACCGGAGGCGATTGTGGGACGACTGCGGGGTCGTCCGGCAAGCCGGCCGGCGCGGAGGGCTCGGGGGAGTCCAGATACGTGGCGGATCCACTCGGCTCGGGGCCGGCGACCGGCCACGGCTGGCTCTGGCAGCCCGCCGGCACGATCGCGCTGAGCGCAATCAGCGCCGCGGCGCCGCAAAGCCGCCTGAAGAGCAGCGGCTTGCCGGCTGAGGCCGAAGGAGAGCCGGCCATCGGCTCGCACGCCTCATCCGTCCGAACGAAACTCGGGCAGTCTTGGGGGTTCATGGGGAGTCTGTTGGCCCGGACGCAAGCCCTTTCGTTCCGCCCTGCCCCGGAGTATGGCGTCCACACGGACTCCGTCGCCCTTTCTGGGCGGGTGTGACGGCAGGGTTTTCAAGGGAGTGTCGCCCCCCGGCCGTTGCGCCTGCGGCGTCGGGGCGAACGCGGTGTCCTTCCCGGAGGCGAATTATGATGGCTGCCTGGCCGGTGTCAACGGAAAAAGGGGAAAAGAAGGAATCCAGGCGAGATATCGTGTCTGCGGACAGGAGATTCTGGGCAAGTTGTTTCTACGGAGTGGGTTAGGCGTCAATGCCTCTCCCGGAGGGCGCCATGCAACAGCGGTTTCGGGTCAAGAGATTCGACCGGCAAGGCGAGGAAGGCGCGCCCCGGCGACCGTGGAATTCACGGCCTGTTCCGCCGGGACACGCCTTCCAAGCTCATTTGCCGTGGGTCAGCGTTCGCAGGCCCCGATGTCGTGGCCTGCATCGGCATCGCGTGGATTCCCCTCCACATCCACTGCGATGCTCACGCCAAAGAGCGACTGGTAGGTCGCGTACAGGGAGGGCATGATGCCTTGATTGACGCACGGGCTGTCCGCGAGCAGGTGGAAGTCGCGGTTGGCCGGGTCAGCGAAGCACGGGTCTGCCTGGAGGTTGCCCGCCCCCTTGCCCGTGCCGGTCTGCAGGGCGGATACGCTGTTGTAGACGACGCCGCCCCAGTCGAAGGTGACGGGGCTCCCGCCGTTGTGGAACAGGTCGTGGGTGGTGGTTGAGGCGGCGGCGGTGGCGCCGCTTCGGCCGAGCACTCGGATCGACGAGCCCGTTACGTTCGAGAGGATGTTGTCGCTCAGGTGCATGGCCGGGCCGTTGTCGTAGTTGATGCCGGTGCCGACGTTGTAGATGGTGTTTGCCACCATGTAGGCCGTCTGCTGGTTGTTCCAGAAGATCATGCCCTGGTCGCAATCATGGATGAGGTTGCCCACGAAGTAGACGTTTCCTCCCGGGCCGCCGTCATTGCTGGGGCCGTTGATTCCCCAGGTCATGTGGTGCAGGTGGTTGTAGATGTACCAGAGGTTATAGGGGGCGTACTGGTACGCCAGGCCTTTGGCGGTGGACCACGACGTGTCCACGATGTCGTGAACGTGGTTTTGTGAGAACACGACGTCGCGGGCCTTCTTGACGGTCAGCCCGGACTGTCGAACGTTGTACACGTGATTGCGGCCCACGTACACGTGGTGGGCCGGCCGATCGCCCGTCTCGTCCAGGTAGCCGGAGTTGACCTGCAGGCCGGATCCGCTGCAGTTGTAGACCTGGTTGTCAAGCATGAAGATGCGGTTGGCATGGTGGCCGACGACCACCCCGTGGTGATCCTGATCGGAGGTCGCGCTCAGATCTCCCAGGTCGTGCAGCTCGTTTTCGTATAGAACGATGTTGTGCACGACCGTCGGATCGTCGCCGCTCCAGCTTCCCACGACGCAGATTCCCGCGCCGCTTCCGTCTGCATTGCGGACTTCGCAGCGGCGGATGGCGACGTGGTGGGAGGGCCCCAGCACGTTCACCGCCACCGAGGAGCCGTTGAAATCCACGTGCTCGACGACGAAATACGTGCCCTTGATGGCGGTTTCGATGGTAATCTTCGGCATGGCGGCAGGGTTGCCGCGGAGGAAGACGGGCAGAGCGGCGGTTCCGTTGCCCGTGAGCGTGGCCATGGCGCTGGTGGAGTACGTTCCACCGGCGAGGTAGACCACGCTGCCCGCGGGCAAGCTGGAGGGCACGGTGACCCTTGGCTTGCTCGGACTGCCGTTGGGGTTGTTCGTGTCGGTGGCAGCCGCGTGGGCGTTGTTCACGTAGTGCGTGTAGTAATCGGCGGAGCCGTAACTGCTTTCCACGGTTTCGTGAATGCCGAACTCCGGCTGCGGGACGCCGATGGGCGGCGTCCAGCCCGAGCCGCCGGTGCAGGTGTCCGACTCCTCGTTGCAGGTCTGGCCGGCGCACGGGACGGGGCCCGTCGCGCACGCGCCGCCGCTGCACGTTTCACCGCCGTTACAGAAGAGGCCGTCGTCGCAGTCGGCGTTCACGAAGCACTCCGCGCAGCGTCCAGCGTTCTCGTCGCAGAGTTCGCCCGGGCAGGGGTCGGCGCCCGGCTGACACGATCCGTTCACGCAGGATTCGGCGCCGTTGCAGAACACGGCGTCCGTGCAATCGTCGTTCGTGACGCAATCCGCGCATTGATCCGTCGTTTCGTCGCAGAGCGCGGCCGGGCACGGGGCTGCGCCCGCCAGGCAGGCGCCGCCGACGCACGCTTCCACCCCGTTGCAGAACTGTCCATCGCTGCAGTCTGCATCCCCCTGGCACTGGGGCTGGGTGGCGCTGCCTCCGGCGCCGCCCCCGCCCGAGGCGGCCGGAGCCACGGTCACGGTCGTATCATCGGAGGCCGTCATGTCGCCGCTCTGCACGGTCAGTTGGAAGACGCATGATTGAACGTCCACCACGCTCGCCGGCGCGGTGAATGAGGCTACGGCTTGGTTTGCATTCTGCAGCGTTACGGCCGGTCCGCTGATCTGTGCCCACCGGTATGCCAGCTTGGCACCGGCGGGTCCGCTGCTCTGACTGCCGTCCAGCGTGACCGGGGCGCCCGCGATCACGGACTGGTCGGCGCCGGCGTTGGCCACAAGAACGCCGGCGAGGTCGACAGCGTTTTCCACCGTGATCGTCACGAAGTCCTCGGATTCGCCGGCGTCGTTGGTGACGAGCAGTCGGAAGATAAGGTCCACATCCTCCAGGACATCCGGCGCCTGGAAACAGACGATGGCCGGGTTCTCTGCGGGAGTCAGCGTGACGCCCGGTCCGCTCACCTGGGTCCACTCGTAGTCCAGTCCGGCCTTGGCGTGGCTCGCCCAGCCGTCGAGGCAAACTTGGACCCCCTCGATCACCTCCATATCCGGCCCGGCCAGTGCCACCGGCGCCGCGTTTGCGAGATCGGGGACGTGGACGGTGAGCCACACCTGAAACAGGAGGGCTCCGCTTGCGTCGTAACCGCGGGCGATGACGAGGAAGTCGCCGGAACTGCTGAACGCGTAGTTCAGCTCAACGCCGTTATGGGTTTGGCCGTCGCCGAAATCCCATTCCACCCGCATCCCGTCAAACGCGGATCCGCCCGGCTCGAGGGAGAAGGCGAATTCGCCGGGAGATCCCTCTTCCACGGCCTCAACCGCGATTCGATAGGCTGCCGTGTTGTCTTGTGAGCCGTCATCGTCGATGATCAGGTTCATATCGTCCCGGCCGTCCGGGTCGCCCCCCGCTGCGTCGCTGCCGTTGGCGGACGCGGATGCGGGCGAAAACTGCTGGCAGCCGATCGAGGCCGCGAGGGGAAGCACGAGCAGGGACGAACACAGCGTGAGTCGGACCAAACGGGAGTGCGTTTTCACGTGGGAGTCCTCCAGCTGGAAGGTGTCGTTTGTGGTGGTCTTCCTGGTTTGCCCAAGCTGTGTGCCTTACAAACGGGTACGATTCACGGTGTGGCCCGAGCAAGGTGCGATAGCTACATCGATTGACGTATCGGACGGCGTGAGCACGTGCCGAAGCTGGTGTTTGCCCCATAACATCTTCATGCGCAGCGATTGCTGAATGGGGGTGCAGAATGTGCGCGTTGCCGCGTGCGGCAGAGGTGGTGGTCACGTGAATGCGGGTCGGCGGCAGACGGTGGCGTGCAGGCTGGTCCGGTTGTGCCGTATGGGCGGAAACGAAGGATTGTACGGCCCCGCGCGGGCGTGGGGGGCCGGACGGTCGTGGATCCCGGGCTGCGAGACCAGAGCATGATGCAGTCATCGAGAAGGTCGTTTGGGATTGCGCTGGGCGCTGCGGTGGCGACGCTGGTTGCCGGGGGCGTGGCGGATCGGCGGATGGCCGGGGAGTTGGACCGTATCGGGACGGCAACTGCGCTTCGGAGGGGCACGCTGTCGAGGCTCCCGATGCAGGTGGGGGAATGGATGGGTCAGGACATCCGGCTCGATCCGCGTGTGGTTCGCGCGACGGACACGGAGGACCACGTCAGCCGGGTTTTTGCGCGGCCCGGAAGCTCTGATGCGGTATCCCTGTTTGTGGGTCATGGCGTGCGCCTGCGTGATCTCTCCCGGCACCGGCCCGAGGTGTGCTACACCAGCGCCGGATGGACGCTGGAGGAGACGACCGATGGCACAGTGCGGGCCGCAGATGGGGGAGAGATTCCCGTGCGCACGTACTGGTTTTCGCGCGGGGGGCTGCGGACGGCCTGGGTCGCCGTGTTGAATTACTTCATCGTGGACGGCGTTCCGGTGCGGGACGGCGGCTCGCTTCGCTGGCGGTTCTGGAAGGGGAGCGGCGGTACGTCCCACGTGGCCCAGGTGCAGATCGCCTGCGTGAGCATTGATCGGGCCGGCGAGACAATGGACCTGGTCAACGAGTTTGCCGCGCAGGTGGCACCGATTGTGGCCGGGTTGCTTCAGGGACCGACGGCACCAGGAGTGTCGCAGGATGAGTGACCATCCCGCACGGGTCGTGCAGCCAGGGAAGGGCCTTCCTGTTCGCCGGGTGTGGCCGGCGGTGCTGGTCCTTGGTGCGGCACTGGGGTGGTCGTTTGCCGGCACGCTTGCGGGGTTGATCGACGATTGGGGCTCCGACGACAACTACTCTGTCGGCGCCCTCGTGCCGATCGTCGCGTTGTTCCTCTTGTGGGTGCAGCGGGAGCGTTTTGCCGGGGTCTGCACCCGCGTGTGCTGGTGGGGCGCCGGTCTGGTGCTGGGGGGCCAGGCTTTGCGGCTCTTCGGCGTTCTCCTCCTGTTCGAGTCTGCGGAGCGGTACGCCCTTTGGCTGACTGTGGTGGGCCTGGTGCTTTGGCTGGCCGGTCCGGCGGCGATGTGGAAGGCCCGGTGGGTTCTTCTGTTTCTGCTCCTGGCGGTTCCGTTGCCCGGGCGTGTGCACAATGCAATTTCAGGCCCGCTTCAAAGTGTCGCAACCCAGGGGGCGGTCGTGGGGCTGGAGATGCTGGGAGTGACGGTTCTGCGGCAGGGCAACGTCGTGTTGCTGAATGATGAGGTGCCGGTGGCGGTTGCGGAGGCGTGCAGCGGTCTTCGGCTGCTGACGGCGTTTGTCGTGGTGACGGCGGTGATGGCGTTTCTGGCCCGGCGACCGGCGTGGCAGAAGATTGTGGTTCTGGTTTCGTGTGTGCCGATTGCCATTGCATGCAACGTGCTGCGGCTGACCGTCACGGCCCTGCTTTTTCTGGTGGTTGACGAGGAGAAGGCGGAGTGGTTTTTTCACGACTGCGCCGGCTTCTTCATGATGCCGTTGGCGGTGGGGGCGGTGTTCCTGGAGTTCTGGGTTTTGTCGAGACTTGTCAGAGCCGGCCCGGACACGGGGAATTGACCCTGTCCGGGGCGGGGCGTACGATCGGTTTGACGTGAGCACCTCGGCGGATCTGCGTGGTACGGTTGTTGGTGTTGTGACGGTGGGAGCGTAAGGGATGGTTCCCCGCGTATCGATCGGGTTGCCGGTGTTTAACGGTGGGAACTACCTCGCCGAGGCGCTGGATTCACTCGTGGCGCAGACCTGCGCGGACTTTGAGTTGATCATTTCCGACAATGGCTCGACCGACGGCACGGAGCGCATCTGTCGAGAGTATGCCGGGCGGGACCCGCGCATCCGGTACTACCGTGTTGAGGAGAACCGTGGGGCTGCGTGGAACTTCAATCGTGTATTCGATCTGGCGACGGCGCCGTATTTCAAGTGGGCAGCGCATGATGACCGCTGCGCGCCGACCTACATCGAGAAGTGCCTGGAGAAGCTGGAGGGTGATCCGAGTCTGGTGTTGTGTCACAGTCGGGTCACGGTCATTGATGAGCGGGGGCAGCCGGTGGAAGACTATGCGGTGGGGCTGGGTCGCATCGACTCGCCGAGGCCGCGAGATCGCTTTGTCGACACGATTCTGATCCGGCATCGGTGTTATCACATTTTCGGGATCATGCGACGGGATGTGCTGGCCCGCACGCCGCGGATCGCCAAGTACATCGGCTCGGACCTGCCCTTGCTCGCGGAGTTGAGCTTGCGCGGTCGTTTCTGCGAGCTCTCGCAACGATTGTTCATCTCGCGGGATCACGTGGAGCGATCGGCACGTGCGACCCTTGCGAATATGCCGGCGTGGTTTGATCCGAATCGCGACGGGAAGGTGGTGTTCCGATACTGGCGGTTTCTCTGGGAATACCTGCGTTGCGTTCGGGTGGTGCCCCTGCCTCTGGGTGAGCGGCTGGCTTGTTATGCGCGGATCGGCCGCTGGGTATGCCGCTATCCCGTGCGTCTGGCTGAGGATTTCGTGATGGCGGCCCGCATGGTCTGCCCGTCCCCGATCCGGCGAGCTCTTCGCAGCGTTTGCGGGCGCGACAAGGCCCCGGACCACATGCGCGAGGGCCCGTCGGCGTAGCACCGGACGCACCTTCGAGCGGGTGGTGCTTCGGGCTGCGCTGTTGACCTGAGCGGGAAGCGCAGGCGTGGTGCGTTCCCTGAATCGCTTCAGGACGAGGCGATGCCGGACCAGTCGGTTTCGTAGAGGACGTAGCCGGCGGCTTGCATGCCCAGGCGTTCGTACGTCTGCATGGCCCGTTTGTTGTGCTCTTCCACGTAGAGTCGCAGGCCGCAGACGTCTTTGGCCTGCCGGGCCTGCTCGGCGCTGAAGTGGTGGAGGGCGCGGAAGTCGCCGGGCCGTC